>DATHJM010000268.1:0-8443 GCA_035489775.1 Burkholderiales bacterium | reverse complement strand
GGTTTTCGGCCGGGGTCAGGTCGTCCTTGATCGCGTCGGCGTGCCCGATGTAGACGAGCTGGCGGCGGAATTCCTCCTGCAGCCGCCGGATATCTTCACCGCCCCAACGTACCTCGCCGCGGGTCGGTTCGAGCAGGCCGCATGCGATGCGCAATAGGCTCGTCTTGCCGGAACCGTTGGCTCCTCCGACCCGGAGCAGATCGCCGCCGCGCAACGTGAAGTTCAGCGCGCCGAAGAGCCTGCGCTCGCCGCGCGTGCAATGAAGATCGACCGCCTCGAGCGAGGGTCTTCCCGTTTTTTTTCCCACCGCGGGGCGATCTAGGCGGCAGCGAGCTCCGCCCTGACCTCCGCGAGCAGGCGCTCGGCATCGCTGCCGCGCACGCGAGTGATGTCGTCCTGGTACTTGAGCAGGGTACCGAGGGTGTCGTTGACGGTCTGGGGGTCGAGCGTCATCCTGTCGAGCGCAACCAGAGCCTTCGACCAGTCGATCGTCTCGGCGACGCCGGGCAGCTTGAACAAATCCATCTTGCGCAGGCGCTGCACGAAGGCTACGACCTCGCGCGAAAGGTTTTCGGAGGCTTCCGGGGCTTTTCGCTTGAGAATTTCGAGCTCCCGCACCGCGTCCGGATAATCCACCCAGTGGTAGAAGCAACGTCGCTTGATGGCGTCGTGGATCTCGCGCGTGCGGTTGGAAGTGAGCACGACGATGGGCGGCTCCGTGGCTCTCACCGTGCCGATCTCCGGGATCGTGATCTGGAAATCCGACAGCACTTCCAGAAGATACGCCTCGAACGGCTCGTCGGTGCGGTCCAATTCGTCGATCAGCAATACGGGCGCCGCGCCCTTTCCGCCCTCGAGAGCCTGCATCAGCGGCCGCTTGATGAGGAAGCGCTCGGAGAAAATGTCCTTGGCGACCGCGTCACGCGACGCGCCCTCCGCTTCGGCCAGCCTTATCTCGATCATCTGGCGCGAATAGTTCCACTCGTACACGGCGGAGGCGATGTCCAGACCCTCGTAGCACTGCAGGCGCACCAGTGTTCGGCCGAGACCGCCGGCGAGGACCTTTGCGATCTCGGTCTTGCCGACACCGGCCTCACCTTCGAGAAACAGCGGCCGGCTCATCTTGAGGGCAAGGAACACCGTGGTAGCGAGGCTGCGCTCGGCGACGTAGTCCGCGCTCGCGAGCAGCTGCAGGGTTTCGTCGATCGACTTCGGAAGCGTGCTCATGCGCGGATTATTCCCATCCTAGGTGGTGACCGCGCGCCTGAACGCGCTGCCGCGCATGAGCAGCGAATGCTTCGCCAAAAGGCCGAAGCGGCGCGCGGCGATGATGCGGTGCTCCCTGGCGTAGGACTCGTGGTTGCGTTCCACGTCGTCGAGACGGTAAACGTAGTTCGCCATGACCCCGGCCGAGCGGCGCATGCCCGCGGCCGACGTGTCGCCGAGCCAGTTGAGACGCTCCAGGCGCGCGCCGTTGCCCAGATGGAACCGGGCCACAGCGTCAAGCGGCTCGTCATCCTGCTTGGCGTAGAGAAGATAGTAGGCGCACAGACGGCTGAGCCGTTTCAGGATTTCCGCGGCGCGCGCCTTGTCCTTGAACCAGTCCTGCGCGTCGATCTTGGCGAGCAGAGCGGCCAGCTCCGCGTGCCGGGGATCGCCTTCACGCAGCCCCGTGCCGCCGGCAAGCCATTTGCGGAAACCCGGGATCGGCGAGAGCGTGGCGAAGGTCTTCAGGCGCGGAAACTCGCGGCCGAGGTCCTCGGCGACCTGCTTGATCAGAAGATTGCCGAACGATATGCCGCGCAAGCCTTCCTGAGGGTTCGTGATCGAGTAGAAGATCGCGCAGTCGGCCGAAGCAGGGTCGACCACGGGAGAGTCGGGGGCGAGCAGAGGCTGCACCTTGGCGCTCATGCCGCGGGTGAGCGCCACCTCGATGAAGATCACCGGCTCGTCGGGCAGCGTCGGATGGAAAAACGCATAGCAGCGGCGGTCGGCCTGCAGCCGGCGGCGCAGGTCGTGCCAGCCCTGAATCTCGTGTACGGCTTCGTACTGGATCAGCTTCTCCAGCACCAGGGCGGAAGTGCGCCAGTCGATGCGTTGCAGGACGAGGAAGCCGCGGTTGAACCAGGAACGGAACAGGTGGGCGAGGTCGGTCTCGATGCTGGTCCAGTGCGGGTGCTCGGCCAGGCCCCGCAGCAGCCGGCGCCGCATTTCCAGGAGCACGCCTACTCCGCCGGGCGCCATGTTGAGGCGCCGAAAGAGCTCCTGGCGCGGCGATTCCACTGCTCCTTGCAGGCGCACGAGATTTCCCGGGGACGGCTCCTTGCGGTAGGCGTCGGCGATCCGGCCGACTACCTCCGGGTCAAGGGAAAACTCCTTGACGAGGAACGTGAAAAAAACATCGAGCGCCGGGTCATCCAGCGACTGATACGCCGTGAGCGCCTCGCGCGCTATAAAGGCGCCCGACACCTCGCCCCGCTGGGACAGGAGTTCGTGACAAAACGACGCCGCGCGGCGGGCGCTGCGTAAGGCGGCGCGCGACGGCACTCCCGGGCGGGGCGGCGCGGAACCGAGCAGGCGCTGTACGAAGAAAGGCTTGTACATTCGGCAATTATGCCAGCCTTCGATTGAAGGCACTCCCTCCCCGAACGGAGGAGGGCTTTCGGCGCCGGGGGCGCGGTTACTTGAGGGCCGCTTCGACCGCGCGCTTCGCCATCACGGTAATCAGATGCGCGCGATAGTCTGCCTTTGCATGCAGATCCGAGTTGAGGCCCTTCTCCGGCACCGCGATACTCGCCACCGACTCGGGGGCGAACTTCGCCGCGAGCGCTTTTTCCATCGCGGCCACGCGGAACACGCTGGGGCCGGCGCCCGTCACTGCGACGCGCACGCCCGTGCCGAAATCGGCGACGAATACGCCGACTATGGCGTAGCGTGAAGCCGGGTTCCTGAACTTCATGTAGGCGGCGCGCTTGGGCACCGGGAAGCTCACCGATGTGATGATTTCGCCTTTCTGCAAGGCGGTCTCGTACATGCCCTTGAAGAATTCGTCCGCCGCGATCTTGCGCTTGTTGGTGACGACGGTCGCGCCCAGGGCGAGCACCGCCGCCGGATAATCGGCGGCCGGATCGTTATTGGCGAGAGAGCCGCCGATCGTGCCCATGTTGCGCACCATACGGTCGCCGATGCCTCCGGCGAGGCTAGCGAGCGCGGGAATCGCCTTCTTCACTGCGGCCGAGGCCGCGACTTCGGCGTGACGTGTCATAGCGCCGATGGAGACCGCCTTGCCGTCTGCCTTGATGCCGGAAAGCTCCTTGATAGTGCCGAGATCGACGACCTCCGACGGATGCGCCAGGCGCAGCTTCATCGCCGCGATCAGGCTCTGGCCGCCGGCGAGCAACTGGGCGTCGGAGTCCTTTGCGAGCACCTTGGCCGCATCGGCGACCGTTTTTACTTTTTGGTAGTTGAATGAATACATGTTCGTCTCCTGTTACATTTTCTCTGAATCGGGGGATCTAAAAAGGGGGCGTGCCCCCTTTTTCGTCCTAGTCTCCTAGGCAGCTTTCTTCATCTTGGTTTCCTGGCACGCCCGCCAGATCCTTTGCGGCGTCGCCGGCATCTCGATGTCGCGAACGCCGAGAGCGTCGGTGAGCGCGTTCATCACCGCGGCCGGCGCGCCGATCGCACCCGCCTCGCCGCAGCCCTTCACCCCGAGCGGATTGTGCGTGCAGGGCGTTTCCTTCGTTCCGACCCGGAACGTGGGCACATCGTCCGCGCGAGGTATGCAGTAATCGAGATAGGAACCGGTGACGAGCTGACCGGAGTCCTTGTCGTAGTGGCAACCCTCGGTCAGCGCCTGTCCTATGCCCTGGGTTAATCCGCCGTGCACCTGTCCCTCGACGATCATCGGGTTGATGATCTTGCCGAAGTCGTCCACCGCGGTGAAATTGACGACCCTCACGGTGCCGGTATCGGGATCCACCTCGACTTCGCAGATGTGGCTCCCGGCCGGGAAAGTGAAGTTGGCCGGATCGTAGAACGCGTTCTCGTTCAGGCCGGGCTCGAGCTTGTCGAGAGGATAGTTGTGCGGCACGTAAGCCGCGAGCGACACTTCAGCGAACGCTTTTTTCTTGTCGGTGCCTTTCACGACGAAGGCGCCGTCCTTGAACTCGATGTCGGCCTCGGCCGCCTCCATCAGATGCGCGGCGATCTTCTTGCCCTTGGCGATGATCTTGTCCACGGCCTTTACGATCGCGGTTCCCCCGACCGCGATCGAACGCGAGCCGTAGGTGCCCATGCCGAAGAGAATTTTCCCCGTGTCGCCGTGGACGATGTCGATGTCCTCCATCGGAATGCCGAGGCGATCGGCCACGACCTGCCCGAAAGTGGTTTCGTGTCCCTGGCCGTGGGAGTGCGAACCGGTGAACACCGTTACCTTGCCGGTCGGATGCACGCGAACCTCTCCGGCCTCGAAGAGGCCTGCGCGCGCGCCGAGTGCTCCGGCGACGTTCGAAGGCGCGATACCGCAGGCCTCGATGTAACAGCAATAGCCCAGGCCGCGCAGCTTGCCGCGTCTCGCCGCATCGGCCTTTCGTCCCTGGAACCCGGCGACATCGGCGACTCTCAGCGCTTCGGCGAGAGTCGCCTCGTAATTGCCGGTGTCGTACAGGAGGGCGACCGGAGTCTGGTAGGGGAAGGTCTTGATGAAATTGCGCCGGCGGATCTCGGCGGGGTTCATCTTCATTTCGCGCGCAGCGGTCTCGACCAGCCGTTCGACGACATAGGTCGCCTCGGGCCGTCCCGCGCCGCGATAGGCGTCCACCGGCGCAGTGTTGGTGAATACCGCCGTGACCTCGGCGTAGATCGCCGGTGTCGTGTACTGCCCGGCAAGCAGCGTCGCGTAAAGAATGGTCGGTATGCACGAGGCGAACGTGGAAAGATAGGCGCCCATGTTCGCCGTGGTGGTGACGCGCATGGCGAGGAAGTTCCCGTCCTTGTCGAGCGCCAGCTCCGCCTTCGTCACGTGATCGCGGCCGTGCGCGTCGGAGAGGAAGGATTCGCTGCGATCCGCGGTCCATTTCACCGGGCGGTTGATCTGTTTCGACGCCCAGGTGCATACCACGTCCTCGGCATACAGATAGATTTTCGACCCGAAACCGCCGCCGACGTCCGGCGCGACCACGCGCACCTTGTGCTCGGGCAACCCGAGCACAAACGCGGTCATAAGCAGCCGCTCGACGTGCGGGTTCTGGCTCGCGACATACAGCGTATAGCTTTCGTCGGCGCGCGAGTAGGTCGCGTTCGCGGCGCGCGGCTCGATCGCGTTGGGGATCAGACGGTTGTTGAGGAATTCCAGCCTGGTGACGTGCGCGGCTCCGGTGAAGGCTTTGTCCACCGCCGCCTTGTCGCCGAGGCCCCAGACGTAGCAGGTGTTGTCCGGCGCGATGTCGTGCACGACCGGCGCGCCTTTCTTACGGGCTTCGCCGGCGCGCACCACGGCGGGCAGTTCCTCGTAATCCACCTTCACGAGCTCCGCGGCGTCGCGCGCCTGCTGGTGCGTCTCCGCGATGACGATAGCAACGTGGTCGCCGACGTAGCGCGCCTTGTCTTGCGCGAGGCAGGGATGCGCAGGCTCCTTCATCGGCTGCCCGTTGACATCCGTGATGAGCCATCCGCAGGGCAGGCCGTTGACCTTGGCAGAGACAAGATCGTCGCCGGTGAAGACGGCGACGACGCCGGGAGCTTTTATCGCCTTGTCCTTCCTGATCGACTTGATCCTGGCGTGGGCGTGGGGCGAGCGCACGAAATGCGCATAGGTCTGCCTCGGCAGGGCAACGTCGTCGGTGTAGTTGCCCGCGCCGGTGAGAAACCGGTAGTCCTCCCTGCGTTTGATCGAAGCGCCGATATAGGGGGTAGCCATGGCTAGCTCCTCATGGTCTGCGAGGCGGCTTTGATCGCCTTGACGATGTTGTGGTATCCGGTACAGCGGCACAAATTGCCGTCGAGCTGCTCGCGGATCTGCTCCTCGGTCGGGTTCGGAAAGTTCTTCACCAGATCGATCGCGCTCATCACCATGCCCGGCGTGCAGAAGCCGCACTGCAGGCCGTGGTGCTGGCGGAAGGCTTCCTGCATCGGGTGCAGAGTCCCGTCCGCCTTGGCGATGCCCTCGATCGTGACGAGGTCCGCCCCTTCGGCCTGCATGGCCAGCATGTTGCAGGACTTCACCGCGCGGCCGTCCATGTGAATGGTGCAGGCGCCGCACTGGGCGGTGTCGCAGCCGACGTGGGTACCGGTAAGATGCAGGTTGTCACGGATGAAGTTGACGAGCAGTGTGCGCTCTTCGATTTCCGCGCTCGCCGGCTTGCCGTTGACGGTCAGGGAGACCTTGACGGTCATGATTTCCACTCCTTTGGCGTAGGTTGAGCTTCTTTCTGGTAGGCGTTCAAAACAAGATGCGAGAATTCTTCAGCGAAAAAGCCTCCTGGACCGATCTCGTGTCAGGGGAGTGAGCGCTTTGGGGACCGGGAGAAATCCTAGACCATGCTCGCGCGGCTATCAACCACAGCTTGAAGCTGCGCCGGCTTGACCCAACCTTAAGGGAGGTCTACGCTATCGCGTATAATCGTTTGACAGCATTCAGCAATCTTCCGGCAGTTCAATTTTCGGATAGGAATTCTCCGTGGACAGCGTCGATCTCGAAGTGGTACGAAGCGCATTGAAATGGACCGACGCGGGCCACCGCACCACCCTGGGCACGGTCGTCCACACCTGGGGCTCGGCACCGCGTCCGGTAGGCGCCATGCTCGCAATCCGGGATGACGGCCAGGTGATGGGCTCGGTTTCCGGCGGTTGCGTGGAAGACGATCTCATCGAAAAAGTGAAAGGCAAGGCGATCGCGGCCGAGAAACCCGAGGTGACGACTTACGGGGTGACGCAGGAGCAGGCGACGCGCTTCGGGCTTCCCTGCGGCGGGACATTGGAGATCGTGCTCGAGCCGATCGGCAAGGAATCGAAGCTGAGAGAGCTGCTGACCGTGATCGAGCGCCACGAGCTCGCGGCACGTTTCCTCGACATGCAAACCGGCAAAGTGCGCATGGAGCCGGGAAAATGGTCGGACCTGCTCGAGTTCGACGGCAAGGTACTGAAGACGGTGCACGGGCCGCGCTGGCGACTGCTCGTGATCGGCGCGGGGCAGGTGAGCCGCTACCTCGCGCAGATGGCGCAGGCGCTGGACTATCACGTGACCGTGTGCGATCCGCGCGGCGAATACGCCGACGGCTGGGACGTCAAGGAGGTGCCGATCCATCGCGGCTATCCGGACGACGTCGTCGTGCAGATGAACCTCGACGCGCACTGCGCAGTGGTCGCCGTGACGCATGATCCGAAACTCGACGACGCCGCTTTGCTGGAAGCGCTCAAGTCGCCGGCGTTTTACGTAGGCGCGCTCGGCTCGCAGAAGAACAACGACGCGCGTCGGGCCCGTCTTGCCGGATTCGACCTCGCGGCTTCCGAGATTGCGCGCCTGCGCGGGCCGGTGGGTCTGAAGATCGGTTCGAAGACCCCACCCGAGATCGCCGTGGCCATCCTCGCCGAGATGACGGCGGTACGCCGCGGTGTGCAGGTTCCCGAAACGATCGAGCCGCCGAAGGCGAACGTTTCGGCCGGCTGCGAGGTTCCGCAAAACTAGCTATTCTCCCTCCCCTTCAAGGGGGAGTTCATGGCCGCAAACATCCGCGGCATTCTGCTCGCGGCCGGATATGCGAAGCGCTTCGGCTCGAACAAGCTGCTCCAGGCCCTGCCTGCTGGCGCGCCCGAAGCGGGGACGCCGATCGGGCTTGCCGCTGCCAGACACCTGCTGGAGGCCTTGCCCGAGTCCATCGCGGTCGTCAGGCCGCGCGCGCAAAAGCTCGGGAAAATGCTGCGCGATGCCGGCTGCAACACCGTCGTGTGCAGGAACGCGGGAGAAGGCATGGGAACGAGCCTCGCGGCGGGGGTGCGCGCTGC
Organism: Burkholderiales bacterium; assembly: GCA_035489775.1. Taxonomy (GTDB): domain Bacteria; phylum Pseudomonadota; class Gammaproteobacteria; order Burkholderiales; family SG8-39; genus VBDM01. Next base: position 439 of record DATHJM010000268.1, on the reverse strand, counting down.
TTCGGAGGCTGATGGCTGGGTGGTCGCGCTTGCCGACATGCCGTTCATCCGTCCCGAGACGATTCGGACCGTTGCGAAGGCGCTTCGCGATGGTGAGGCCATGGCGGCGCCGTCGTTTCAGGGAAGGCGCGGGCATCCGGTGGGGTTCGCGCGGCGCTTCTACGAGGAGCTTTCTTCCCTGCACGGCGACGACGGCGCACGCCAATTCCTCGAGCGGCACCCCGAATGGGTCAAGTTGTTCGAGGTCGATGACCCCGGGGCCGTGCGCGACATCGACAAGCCTTCGGATCTCGAGCGCTAGCGGCGCGAATTCGCGCGCGGCGCCGCGCTGTGGTAGGTTTGGGCTCGACTGACACGATTCTTGATGCAGGCTTCGGAGCATTGAAGGGCCCCGGGGTCAGAGTTCGTAATACCACCCGCGGTTACGGGGACGGTCGAT
>DATHJM010000267.1:0-2166 GCA_035489775.1 Burkholderiales bacterium | reverse complement strand
AAAGACCTTCAAGAATCTGGATGATCTGCCGAAGCTGGTGGCGGAGTTCGCTGCAAGCGGCAGCGCTGCGGTCTGGGACTTTCACGTCTCCAGTAAGGTCGTGTCTCCGACCATACGCCGCGCCCATCCTCATCCCGCCGGGGAAAAGAGGGGCTGAATGACGAAGGCGGTCACCCGCGCGGCAGCCCGCGTGACACTCGCTTCGATCACCACGCCCATACCGGTGTGATACGGGGCTCAACATTGCGCGCGGTGTTCGTGGACGCCGACCCGGCGCTTGGCGACGTGGCGCAGAAGCTCCTGGGGACGATCGACATACCGTTCACGATCAACCGGCAACCCGATATTCGCAGCGAGGCGATCCCGATCACGTTGGCAGGGGCCGGGATCGCTGTCATCGACCATACCCAGTTCCCTACCGCGATCGCGCGCCAATGCACGGACCTGAAGCACGTCGTCTTCCTGGGCACCGGTGCGCGCAGTTACATGAGTCCCGAAGAACTGGGCGAGCTCGGCATCGCGGTGCACACGATCAAGGGCTATGGCGACACGGCAGTAGCCGAGTGTGCGGTGGCGCTGATGTGGACCGCCGCGCGTGGCTTCGCGAGGATGGACCGCGAGATGCGCGCCGGGAACTGGGTGCGCTCCGAGTCGCTTCAGCTCACCGCTCGCACGATCGGGTTGCTCGGCTTCGGCGGGATCGCGACGGAGGTCGCTCGACTCGCTTTGGGCATAGGCATGAAGGTGCTGGCCTGGAACCGCAGCCCGAAGACGTTTCCGGGTGTGCAGTTCTTCGAGCTCGACCGGGTACTCGCCGAGAGTGACGTGGTGTCGATGCACCTGCTGTTGAATGAAGATACGAAGAACTTCCTGTCCCGCGAGCGCATCGCGGCCATGCGGCCGGGCGCGATCCTGATCAACACTGCGCGCGGCGCGCTGGTGGACGAGGACGCGATGGTCGACGCGTTGCGTTCGGGTCATCTGCGCCACGCCGGTCTGGATGTTTTCACGGTCGAGCCGCTCCCGGCCGGACACGCGCTGACCTCCCTGCCCAACGTGACCCTGTCTGCCCACTCGGCGTTCCGGACCGCCGAGGCCAACCACAACCTGATCTACGCGGCCCTGGACCATTGCCGCCGCATTGCGGCGCAGGGCCGTTGAAATGCCCCTTTCGATTCCGCCCGTCAGCGCCAGACCGATCGCGCCCGGGCCTTATCTGCAGCACAGCACCGAAGCGCTGCTGGACAGCTCGGACTCCACGAGCCCCAACAGCGGATCCATGCCGACCGAAGTCGCGGCCACGTACAAGGTCATGCCGGTCACGAGTCCCGGCACGCTCGCGGCCGCCAGCGCAAGGCTCGTCTGGGTCGGGACCAATACGGGAAGGGAACCGAGCGCATTGGCCGTCGTGAGCGGAACGGACGTGCTGTAGTAGACGCGATAACCGATGAGACGGGGTTCTTCCACGGGGTCCCATCCGACGATGTAGATTCCGCTCGCCGGTTGTCCGCTGACGATGAAGGCGGTCGAGGACGAGGCCGTGCCGATGTTGGTCGACACCGAAAGGATCCCGTTGGTCGCCGAAGCCGGAACGATGGCGCTGATCGAGGTGGAACCGTTCACGGTGTAGCCGGCGGAGATGCCGTTGAAGGCGACTGCGGTCACGCCGATGAAACCGGAACCGGTGATCGTCACCGCCGTGCCGAGGGCGCCGGATGCGGGAGAGAAGCCGGCGATGCCTGGAGGCGACTGCGAGACAGTAAAGCCGGCCGAAGATGCGGCCGTGCCATGAGTGGTCGACACCGCAATGGTCCCGCTGCTCGCCGAAGCCGGAACGATGGCGCTGATCGAGGTTGAACTGTTCACGATGTAGCTGGCGGAGGTGCCGCTGAAAGCGACGGCGGTCACCCCGGTGAAGCCGGTACCGGTGATCGTCACCACCGTGTTGACCGCGCCGGATGCCGGAGAGAAGTCGGCGATGCTCGGAGGCGGCAGTGGGACGGTGAAGGCGCCCGAGGACGCGGCCGTTCCAATGTCGGTCGACACCGAAATGGTCCCGCTGGTCGCCGCGGCCGGAACGCTGGCGCTGATCGAGGTGGAACTGTTCACGGTGAAGCCGGCGGCAATGCCGTTGAAGGCGACTGCGGTCGCGCCGGTGAAGCCGGT
>DATHJM010000266.1:0-8762 GCA_035489775.1 Burkholderiales bacterium | reverse complement strand
CAGGCGCCGGGTGAGCGCGCGCGTGTCCACGCCCGTTACGGCCGGTATGTCCTCGTCGAGAAGCCACTCGCGCAGCGACCTGGACGCGGCATGATGGCTGTACTCGTCGACGTAATGCTGGACGACGAGACCCTGGACCTGGATGCGATCCGACTCGTAGGGCAAAGCGAGCTTCTTTCCCGCGCGCGGTTCCGGGACGCCGTAGTTCCCGATCAGCGGATAAGTCGGAACCAGGATCTGACCGGCGTAAGACGGGTCGGTCAGCGTCTCCACATAGCCCGACATTCCGGTGTTGAAGACGACCTCGCCGCAGACTGCCCGCGGGGACCCGAAGATGTCCCCTTCAAAAGCCGTCCCGTCGTCCAATACGAGTTTCGCTTTGTGCATTTATGCATGGCCCCGTCGCCGGCGTTCCGACTAGCCCCCGGCCAACTCGCGCACCGCGGCGACCAGATCTTCGAACTTGAACGGCTTCATGAACGTCTTCACCGCGCCGGCCTGGCGCGCGACCTCGAACACGTCGTAATTCCTCAGCGGCTCGTAGCCGGTCACGGCGATGATCTTCACCCCGGGAAACTCCTTGCGCAGTTCGTTGATCGTCTCGATGCCTTCCTTTTCCGGCATGAAGATATCGGTGACTATCACGTCGGCAGGCCGCGCGCGCTGCATCGCCAGCCCCTGAACGCCGTCAGCGGCGCCTTCGGCTTCGATGCCGTGGCTCTGAAACCACCGCAACGCAAGCTTCCTGAAGTCGTGGTTGTCGTCGATGACGAGAACGCGCGTCATGTCCCCGGGAAACGAAGGCGGAATGCGGATTCTATGCGATTCCGTGCAAAAGGGCGCCGGACAGTCCACGGAAAGCTGAAGAGCGCGGTCGCAGACGGATCACAAAACGCGCGAGGCCTTGCGCGCATGGAGCAGGAGATTCCACCCGCGCGTCGCGCGGGCGTCGTATGGCAGGGGCTGCCGCCCTAGCGCTGCTTCGCCTGCGTCAGCGAGTGGATCGAAGCGGGTACCACGGGACTCGCCGGCTCAGTCGAGCGTGAAAGCGTCCCACGCGATGCTGTCCCACGCGACGCTGTCCCACGCGACGCTGTCCCAGCCGAAGTTGTCCCACGCGACGCTGTCCCACGCGACGCTGTCCCACGTGAGCGTCTGCCACGCGATGCCGCCGAGAGTCGGATTCTTCCAGTGCAGCGGCGAACCATAGAGGACCGGGAACAGCGCGCGGGCGAATCCGTCAGCTGGCCGGAGCCCGGGATTGGCGCAGGCCAGGGGGACCACGGCTCGGAGCACGCCGAACAGGAGCCCGCCGCCGGCGGGCGCAGTCGCCGCGTTCACCGCGGCGTATGCGTCGAGCAGCCCGCTCCCGTCCGCAATGGGATCGGGGAGAGGCTGGCCGCTCGCCCACCCGTACGGCTGCGTCTTCCCGACGAGGAGTGCCTTGACCTGATCCGGGGTGAGGCTCGGCCGGCGCTGCAGGAGGAGCGCCGCGGCGCCCGACACGACCGCGGTCGCCATCGACGTTCCGGTGAGGCGGAAGTACGTCGATCCGTTTTGCGCCATCACGACGCGGTCGGGGAAAAGCATATCCAGTGCGCTTCCCGGCACGCGCAGGGAGACGAGGCGCCGCCCGGGCGCAACCAGATCGGGCTTGGCATTCGAGTCGGCGCTGCCCCAGGCGGAAAACCAGGCGAGCGTATCGTCGCCCCGGCTGACGGTTCCACCATCGTCGGTCGCACCGACGGTGATGACGTACGGGTCGATGCCCGGCGTCACGACGGTGTCACGTGCCGGTCCGCCGTTCCCCGACGCGGCGACGACGACCAGACCGCGGCGCCACGCGATTTCCACTGCGGCCGACATCGGGTCTGCGCGGTAGGAAAGGTTGACAGGTGCGCCAAAGGAGAGATTGATGACGCGGATGTTGTAGGCGGCGCGGTGCGCGACGACCCACTCGATCCCGCGTATCACCGAGGAGATCCTGCCGCTCCCCAGGGTGCCGAGCACCCGGACGTCGACGATGTTGGCTTGCGGAGCGATACCGACGAACTCGCCGCCGGAGCGGCTGCCATTTCCGGCGATGATCCCCGCGATATGCGTCCCATGCCCGCCCGGATCGCTCGCGGTGCGCACATCCGCGAAGTTGACCGAGGCGAGGATGCGGTTCGTGGGCTGGATGAGATCCGCATCCGCTGCGACGCCAGAATCGAGGACCGCGACCGTGACGCCCCTCCCGGTCGTCCCCTGCTGCCAGACCCGGTCGGCGTTCACCACGCGCGGGTAGGCCTCGGAGAGTTGGTCCGGAGGGGCGATCACCGGCGGCGCGACGCTGCGCTGCGGGCCTACCGTCGCATCGTGATGGATGCGCGCCACGTTGGGCGCGAGGTTCAACGCCTCGATGCCGGTAGCGTTCGCGAACCCCGCGGCTGCGTCGATGAGGGAGAGCGCAGCGCCCGCAACGCCATTGAAGCGCAGGAGACCGAGTGCCTCCAGGGCGCGATCGACATTCGGCGCGCCGATGAACGGCTGGAGCGGGTGCTGCATCTCCACGATGACCGGCAGCAGCGCCAGCGGATCGGCCTGCATCAGGTCGCGCAACGCGGGGTCGATCTTGTCCTCGGCGACCGATTGCGCGTGCGCCGGAGGCGCCGCGGGCACCAGCGCAAGCGCGAGCACGACGAGCGCGCAGCCGACGCCGAGCAGCCGGCTGCGCCTCATGCGCGATTCTCCACGGGGCGCGCGGCGCGCAACGGCAGAGTGAAGCAGAACGTGCTGCCCCGGCCGTGGCCGGGGGACTCCGCCCACATGCGGCCGCCGTGTGCCGTAACGATGCCGTTGCTGAAGTACAGGCCGAGCCCGCCTCCCGTCACGTTTCGCGCCGATTCCGCCCGGTACCCCCGGCGGAACAGCTGCGCCAGCTCGGTGCCATCGAGGCCGATTCCCTCGTCGCTCACGCGGACCGTCGCGCCCCGCTCGTCAGCGGCCACCGACACCGTCACGGTCGAGCCCTCGAGCGAGTACTTCAGGGCGTTGGAGAGAAGATTCACGAGCACCTGCCGGATCCGTCGCTCGTCCCAATCACCCATGACGCCCTGGTCGGCGAAGACCTTGAGGTGGTGGCGGACGGCCGACCGCATGCCTTCCGTCACGCCGCGGGCCAGGGCGCCGAGATCCGTCGGGCGCGGCGAGATGGAGAGGAGACCTGCCTCGAGGGAGGAGACGTCGAAGAGTGTCGTGAGGAGCTCCGAGAGGTGGTCCACATGCTTGACGATCGACGCGGCGTCCGCCTCGAGGGCCTTGTGATCGTGGTCGCCGCAGGACAGTCGCCGCAGGAGAAGCTCCGCGCTGCCCCTGATCACCGTGATCGGCGTCTTCATGTCGTGCCAGGCCATGCTGAAGATGTCTTCCCGCAGTCGCTCTAGCTCGCGCTGCCCCGTGATGTCGCGGAACACGATGACGCCGCCTTGAAGGGCGCCTTTCGGCGAACGGAGCACGGATGCGCTCAAGCTCAGGACGCGCAGCTGACCCGAGCGGAGCTCGATCTCCACTCCAGCATGGCTCGCGCCCGACCGGAGAGCATCGATGACGGGAACGAGGGCTGCGGCGATTTCGCGCGCCGTTACCGGCCACTGCTCGAGCCGCTGCTGCTCGAGCGGCTGGCCGAAGACGAGGCTCGCACTGTCCAGGCAGAGGAGCTCCCGGGCCGCACGGTTCAATCGCACGATGGCGCCCCGTGCGTCGACGATGAGGAGGGCGTCGTTCATGGTCGCAAGGACGGCCTCCAGCTCCAAAGCGTGTCGTTCGTGCTCCAGGGCCATCTGCTCCGTCAGGTGCAGACGTTGGATGGTGATACCCGCTTGCACTGCGATGGCGCTCAGGCTGAGGAGATCCGCGTCTTCGTAGGCTTCGGATCGATAGCTCTGCGCAGAGAGCACGCCAAGCACCCGATCGCCGGACAGGATCGGGACCACGACGCCCGACTGGGGTGCGACCAGTTCCCCCGCCTCGGTCCCGTAGAGGAGTCGGACCGGCGGTCCCTCGGCGGACCATCTGCGGACGAGCCGGGGCGCGCCCGTTCGAATCACCTCGCTCGTGAAGCCTTTGCCCAGGGGGAAGGAACCGCCGGAATGCTCGACGCCGCGGTCCATCTGACGGACAACCTGCACCGTCTCGCTCGCCTCGTCGTAGAGCGCGAACAGAAAGACCGTCGCATCCATCACGCGCGCAGTCTCGTCATACAGCGCGCGGAACAACTCCGCGAGGTCGCGGGCGCCGGCAGCGAGCGCGACCAGGCGACTCGCAAGCTCGAGTCGCACGCGAAGCCGCTCCTCACTTGCAGTCGGCGAGTCAAAAGCGGCGGGTGTCGCGATGCCCAAGGATTTGCCTCCCTGCTAGGTTGACTGGAGGGGCATACTCCTCCTTACTCTAGTTTACTGAATCATGTTTCAGGATGTCATCACCTTGATGAGCCATTCGGACTAGATGGTAGGATGAGGGAGAATAAATCCGCGTCAAACGTCCGTCGGAGGGGTCATGAGCTTTCCAAACCGGCTTCTATTGTTGTTGCTTACGGCGCTCGTCTGCTTCGTAACCCTGGCCTCGACCGAAGCTTTCGCGCAGAGCGAAAACCTGCGCGTCGGCTTCCTCACGGTGCGCACCGGGCCGCTCGCCGCGGGCGGCCGGCAGATGGAAGAAGGCATCAACCTGCTCCTGAAGGAGCGCGACTACGCGTTCGCCGGACGCAAGGTCGACGTCATCTTCGCCGACACCGCCGGGCAGCCCGCCCTCGCGAAAACGAAAACGCAGGAGCTCATCGAGCGCGAGAAGGTGCACGTGATCATCGGGCCGCTCGCCACCTTCGAGGCCCTCGCCATCGACGATTACATACTGCAGTCGAAGGTGCCTCTCATCACGCCGACCTCTGCGGCGCAGATGGACCTCGCGCAGCAGAAAAAGAGCGACTACGTCATCCACGTATACGGCACGGCCGCGCAGCCCATGCACGTGCTCGGCCAGTACGCGGCGAAGAAGCTCGGCCTCAAGCGCATCGCCATGATCGCGGACGATTTCACCTACGGCCACGAAGGCGCCGCGGGGTTCCACCGCGTGTTCGAGGACAACGGCGGCCGCGTCGTGCAGAAGCTCTGGCCGCCGCTCAACGTGCCCGAGTACGGCTCGTACGTCGGGCAGATCAAGAACAACGTGGATGCGGTGTACGCCGGATTCGCCGGAAGCAACCCGCTGCGCTTCCTTCGCGCCTACAAGGAGTACGGCCTGAAGATGCCGGTTTTCGGCAACCCGACCCTGGTCGACGAAGGGATCCTCAAGAACATGGGAGACGAAGCGCTCGGCGTGTACTCGGCGAGCTGGTACACGGTCGACCTCGACACGCCGGACAACAGGCGCTTCGTGCAGGCGATCCGGTCCGAGTACAAGGTCACGCCGGGCTTCTACACCGCAGGGACCTACACCGCCGGGCTGTGGCTCGAGGAAGCGATGAAGGCGATCAAGGGCCGCTTCGAGGACAAGGCCGCGTTCGTGAAGGCACTGCACGATGTGAAGCTCGGCCGCGGCCCGATGGGGCCGATCCGCCTGGATGAATACGGCAAGCCGATACTCAACATCTACGTCCGCAAGGTCGAGCGCAAGGACGGGCAGCTCGTCAACACGACCATCGACACGGCTAAGAATGTCAGCCAGTTCTTCGTGTACGACGCGAAGCAATTCCTCGCCGGCCCGCTCTACGGGCGCGATGTGCCGCCGGCGAAGAACCTGGAATAGCCGGGACGTTTCAGGCGCGCGCGAGCACGACCACGCCGGCAACGGTCAGCGCGACCCCGAGCAGCACACGCGGGCCGAATTTCTCCTCGCGCAGGAATACGGCACTCAACGCGAGCGTGAAAAGCGGATAAGTCGCGACGAGCGGCGAGACCACGCTCACCTTCCCTGCGTTGAGTGCCGCGTACATCGCCAGCATCCCGAGGCCGTTGCAGATTCCGACGGCCATGAACCAGAGGATGCCGCGAAGATCGGAGGACGCGCCCGTGCGTGGCACGAATGCGCGGTTCCCGGCGAAAATCATCACCGAGGACACGCTGTAACCGACGAGCACCGCGACGAAAGGATCGGGCCAGAGCACAAGGCCCCCTTTCACCGCCGCCTGAGCCCCTCCGCGGATCGCGGCGCCGGCGAGCGGCAGCAGTATTACCCACGCCGCCCAGGTGCGCGGCCGGTCGGCTCCGCGCGCGGTGAGCGCGACGACCCCGAGGACGATCACCGCCGTTCCCGCCGCCGCCACCGGCGACAGGGGCTCGCCGAGAAAAAGTATCGCGCCCAGCACCGCGAACAGCGGCGTCGTGCTCGAGATCGTCCCGGCAACAGTCGGCCCGGTGAGCCGGTTCGACGCGAAGTTCAGAAACGTAACCAGCGCGGGAAAAATCAGCCCCACCACCGCGAAGATCGCGAACGCCGTCGCGTTCCAGCCTTCGCCGTGAAACAGGAACACGGCGAGCAGCCAGAAAAGCAGCGTCGTCGAAGGAATGCTGACGAGCGCGCCGCGCGCCGGGTGCAGGTAGCGCAGGCCGACGTTCGCGAGCACGACGGCCGTGCCGAGAAAGGCGGAGGAGACGAGCGCGAGCACTGTGCCTCCGTCCATCGATCAGCCCTTTCCCGCGCCCCACTGCCGCCAGGCGGCGAGCACGGGGAAGTAGAGCCCTAGCGTCGCGTCGCCAGGGGCGAGCGCCCGCGCGTACGCCTCGAGCTGTGCGCGGTAGCGCTCCTGCTCGCGGTCGAGGAAGGCTTCGCGGTCCGCGCCCTCGTGGCGGCTGGTCTTGTAGTCGACGATCCACCGCACATCCTCCGCCGTGCGGAAGATGCGATCCACGATGTAGGTGTTCACCCCGGCAGCGCCTGTTACGCGGATACGATGCTCGCTGCGTGCTTCGGGATGCGGGCCGAGAACCCAGCGACCGCGTTCGTCCGAGATCGCGTTCCTCAGGGCAACGCTGATCTGCTCGGCGGAAGCCTTCAGCTCACGCGGCGGAATGCCACGCCGCTCGAGCTCCTTTGCAAAGCGGCTCCTCAGCGCGTCGATGCGCGTGGCGTCCCACGTGCGCAACTCATCATCGGCGATGCGCTGCAGCCAGCGATGCACGATCGTTCCGACATGACGCGCCGTTTCTCCGGCCCATGAGAACTCGATTTCCTCTTCCTGCCGTCCCTCGTCCGGCGCCGTCCACTTCACTGAAGTTGGCGCCTTCGGCAAAGCGAAGCCTGCTGGAAGGCGATGCAGCACATCATGGATCGGCATGCGCTCAGGCTCGGCGATGGCATCGGCGGACGCTTCGCCGAAATGCTCGCGCGCTTGCCACCAGATCTTCGCGAGGAGCGAGCGCCGCGAGGGTTCCTTGGGCCGGAGGTCTTCGTCGGCCTTCGCGCAGGCGAGGAGGTGCAGGCGCTGCCTGGCGCGGGTGGCGGCGACGTAGAAGAGGCGGCCGGCCTCGATGTCGTCGGCTTCCTTGTCGAGTTCGCGGACGTACTCGTAGGTCGGGTCGTCTCCGGCGCCGGTCTCGTCGATCGGCGCGAGGAGCAGGCCTGAGGGAAGGAGCGACTTCCAGACGAGGAGCGGCTTCGGGCCGGAGCGAGGCAGGCGGTCGAGGCCAGGAACGATCACGCTGTCGAACTCGAGGCCCTTGGCGCGGTGGATGGTCATGATCTCGACCGCGTCCTTCGGCGCCTGGACGTCCGGCTGGGCGTAGAGGCGGCGGTCGATCTTGTCCTCGAGCGCGGCGAGATCGACCTCGCCCGCCTCTTCCAGGCGCTCGAGCTCGTCGAGGAAGATGTCGGCGTCCTCGAGGCCGGTCTCGCTCTCGACGCACGCGGGGCCACCGAGCGCGAGCCACGCGCCCTCGACGCGTTCGCGCAGGGGGCCGCGCAGCCGGTTCTTCACCAGCGGCGCGAGGACCGAGCGGACGCGGCCGACGCGCTTCTGGCCATCGGGCGAGAGGTGGGTGACGTCGCGCATCTTGTCCAAGATGAGCGCGCCGCTGCTGGTGTACTCGCTGCCGCCCTCCTCGCCCCGGCCGGACGAGAGGAGCAGGAGATCGGCGAGGGTGAGGCCGCACCAGGGAGCGCGCAGGCACGCGAGCCAGGCGATACGGTCGCCGAGGTGCAGGAGCGTGCGCGTCAGCGCGTAGAGGTCCTGCACGACCTGCTTCTCGCCGAGCTGCTCGATGTCGAGGGCGCGAAAGCGCACGCCCGCCTCGTTGAGCGCGGGGACGATCTCGTCCAGGTGCGCGCGGTTGCGGACCAGGATCGCCTTGCTGCCCGAAGCTTCCCGGACGATAGCAACGACCAACTTCGCTTCCTCTTCGCGGTCGTAGCCGCAGTGCCAGGTCACGGCGGCGCCGGGAAGCGCAGGCTCGTGCGGCGAAGCGGGAAGGTACGGCACGGCGCCCGAGGTCTGGTCCTCCTGCGCGGGCAGCACGCGCGGGAACGATTCGTTGAACCATTTCACGAGGCCTTCCTGCGAGCGGCGGTTGGTGCTGAGCTCGATCGGCTCGAGCGCGACCGAGCCGATGCCCGAATGCTTCGCCTGCAGGAAGAGCGAGACTTCGGCCTCGCGGAAACGGTAGATGGACTGCATCGGGTCGCCGACGAGGAAGAGCGTGCGGCCGTCGCCCGGCTGCCAGCCCGAGGTCAGCTTGGTCAGCAATTCGAATTGCGACAGCGACGTGTCCTGGAACTCGTCGACCAGGACG
>DATHJM010000265.1:0-2927 GCA_035489775.1 Burkholderiales bacterium | reverse complement strand
GCGCCGGGGCGGTTCTCGACGACCACCGACTGGCCGAGCGGCCCGCTGATCTTGTCCGCCATGATGCGCGCAAGGATGTCGGTTGCCCCGGCGGGCGGGAACGGAACGATGTAGCGGACGGGCTTGGACGGCCAGCTCTGGGCCTGGGCCGCCCCTGCGGCAAGGGACGCAACGAGAAACGCGAACGCGATGCGGGCGAACATGGCACCTCCTCCGAGAGATTCTCGGGGGTATTCTACGATGACCCGGATCAAAACCGCGCCTCCTCCAATGCCCCGAGAGTCGTCCTGATTCGATTTGGTGTATGGTTCGCAGGAGATGGAGGTCGAACTCATGACAAAGCCTATTCTGTTCGGGGTGGTCGGAGCCGCAGTTTTGCTTGTCGTGCCGGTGTGGGCTCAGGACGCCGCCCAGAGCTCGCCCCTCAAGGTCGTGACCAAGACGCTGGTCGCCTCGGAGGCGCAGAAGGAATGCCTTTCCCTCAACACCAGGCAGCGGCTCCACTACAAGTTTCGCGCCGACGGGCCGTTGAACTTCAAGCTCTCCCACCAGGAAGAAAAAGAAGTCATCGACCTCAAGCGCGACGCCACGGACAGCGCGTCCGGCAGCTTCATCCCGGTGAAATCTGCCGATCATTGCCTTGTTTGGTCCAACACCGGCAAACACTCGGTGACTCTTCGCTACGAGTTCCAGCGCGGTTCGCTGTGATCCCTCAAAAGGCGCGCGGGCCGCGTCGCCGATTTTGAACGGCGGCAAGGGACCCGGCGCCGCACGGGTCGTCGCAGCCGTGGCGATGACCCTCGCAGTGCAATCGCTCACGGCGATGGCGCTGGCGGTGCCCTCGGTGCTCGCCCCGGTCGCTGCGGCCGATTTCGGCGCGGCGCCGACCGCGGTCGGTCAGTGGGTCGGGTTCTCCTACATGGTGGCGATGTTCGCGGGGCTCGCGAGCGGCACGCTGGTCGGCCGGCACGGCCCGGTGCGCGTGCTTCAGGTCGCCGTTCTCGGCGTGGCGCTGGGTCTGGCCGTGGGCGCGGGATCCCATGTAGCGTTGCTCCTTCTCTGCGGGGCGTTCCTCGGAACCGCGCACGGTCTGGTCAACCCGGCGAGTTCGGCCATTCTCGCCGCCGCGGCACCGTTGCGAATGCGCTCGATGATCTTTTCGATCAAGCAGACGGGAGTCCCCGTCGGAGGGGCTGTTGCGGGGATGCTCGTGCCCGTGCTGTTGCTGTGGACGAGCTGGCAGGCCGCCGTGCTCGCCCTCGCGCTCGGAGCTGCGGCCTTCCTCGCGGTTCTGGTCCCGTTCCGCCGCGCGTACGATCCGGATCGCAGGCCGGACCAGCGCCTGCATGTTAGCGGCTTCGCGGCGCCCGTTGCTGAGGTCTGGGCACGCCGGCCGATTCTCGAGCTGGCTCTGGTTTCGAGTGTGTATTCGGCTGCCCAGATCAGCTTCGTTACCTATCTCGTGTCCTACCTCAAGATCGAGCTCGCGTATTCTCTGGTCGCCGCCGGCCTCGTATTTTCCGCGTCGCAATTCGCCGGCGCGCTCGGCCGGGTAATCTGGGGCGCCGTCGCCGACCATGTTTTCGAGCCGCGAGTGGTGCTGGCCGCGCTCGGCCTGGTCATGGCGCTTTGCGGGTTCGCCGTGGCCTTGTTTACGGCCGGCTGGCCGCCCGTCGCGGTCTTCGCGGTCTGCGCGCTGTACGGCGTCACCGCGGTAGGCTGGAATGGCGTGTTCCTGGCTGAGGTGGCACGACTCGCGCCCGAGGGCCGGGTCGCCATCGTTACCGGCGGAACGCAATTCTTCACCTTCGCGGGCGTGCTGATCGGACCTCCGCTTTTTGGAGCGATCGCATCCGCGACGGGAAGCTACGGCGCCGGGTTCGTTGTTATCGCCGCTCTGCCTCTTCTGGCGAGCGTCGGCCTGCTCGCCTCGCGAGGCCGCGCCTCGGCCGGCCGTGCATGAACGGGCAGCCGTGAACGCAGTTTCCGGGGACGCCGTGCTTCTGTTGCACGGCGCGTGGATGACCCCCGGGGTGATGGCCTACCTCGCCTACAGGTTGCGCCGGGAAGGTTTTGCTCCGCAGGCTCTTGGCTACCGCACCATGCGCGATACGCTCGACGAGCATCTCCTGCGCATGGCGAAACGAATTGCGGCGCTCGATGCGCCGCGCGTGCATCTGGTCGGCCACAGCCTGGGAGGAGTCATTGTGCTGCGCTACCTTCAGCGAGGCGCGGACGAGCGCGTCCGGCGCGCCGTGCTGCTCGGCTCGCCGGTCGCGGGCTGCCGGGCAGCGGCAAGCCTCGCACAGCGTGCGGGCGGGGAATTTCTGATGGGCAAGAGCCTGTCGGTGTGGCGCGAGCCCGTCGATGTCTCTGTGGATCCGCGCTTCGAGATCGGCGCCATCGCGGGCACCTGGGCGCTTGGCCTGGGCCGCATGGTGACGCGGCTGCCGAAGCCGAACGACGGCGTGGTCTGCGTCGACGAGACGAGGTTTCCTGCGCTGCGCGACCATCTCGCTCTTCCGGTCGGTCATACGGTGATGCTCGCATCGCCGCGCATCGCGCGCCAGACCGCCGCGTTTCTCAGGATCGGCGCATTCCGGCGGTGAAGCGGCTCGCGGCTCTCGGCGCCCTGCTGTTGGTCTCGGGCTGCGTCTCGCTCGAATACTACGTGCAGGCGGTAGGCGGGCATCTGGAGGTGATGCGGCTCGCGGTTCCGATCGAGGAGCGTTTGCGCGGGGCGGACACGCCCGAGCCGCTCCGCGCGAAACTGGCGAAGGTGCTCGCCATTCGAGAATTCGCCAGCCGCGAACTGGCGCTTCCGGACAACGGCAGCTATCGCCGCTACGCCGATATCGGCCGGCCCTTCGTGGTCTGGAACGTGTTCGCAGCGCCCGAATTCTCGGTGAAGCCGGTTGAGTCGTGCT
>DATHJM010000264.1:0-5158 GCA_035489775.1 Burkholderiales bacterium | reverse complement strand
GAAGTTCGCTCTGTGCTGAAGGACTATTTGCCCTTCTACAACTGCGATAGACTTCACTCGTCATTGAACTACGTGTCGCCTGCGACGTTTGAACGGCAGGTTCGATGAACCGGGTGTCAACAAAACCGGGGGAAGATTCCGCACGTGAAGCATCGCACCTTTTGTCACCATCGCAGTCGCGCGCCGGTGGCCGCGAACGTTAGGCGTCAGAGGACAACGTATGCGTACTGCCTCGTGTTCCTGTGGCCAACTCACCGCCACTGTCGTCGGTGACCCAGTGCGGGTTTCGGTGTGTCACTGCCTCGCCTGCCAGCGGCGAACCGGAAGCGTCTTTGGTGCCCAGGCTCGCTTTCCAGCAACGGCGGTCGCCATCAAGGGCGAGTCGCGCGAGTACGTGCGCACCGGTGACTCAGGTGGTCAATTGCACTTCAATTTCTGCGCCACGTGTGGCGCCACCGTTTTCTACGCGCTTGCTAACGCCCCAGAGCTCATCGCCATTCCAGTTGGCGCCTTCGCCGAGCCAGCGTTCCCGAGCCCCAAGCACTCGGTCTACGAGAGCCGCATGCATCCGTGGGTGGTTGTGCCCAAAGACATTGAGCACTTGGCATGAAGCGCACACTGCCGCCTAACCCTTCGTTGCACCCGACTCGCTACAGCGGGCTTCGCCCGCTTCCGCGAGCGGGTGAACGCAAACGTTGGGCGTCACCATTCTCTCGACTGCATGTACTTCCGTGGTTCCTTCATCATAGGAGGCACCAAATGTTTCTGTTCCGGTTCCATAGCCCTCACGCGGCAATCTTGATAGCTCTGCTGCTCGTCGCCGGCTGCGGCACAGTGGAGCTTAAGGTTGTGCTAGATCAACAATACTCTGCGCAACCAGGCACGAAGGTCGTGCTAGGTTCCGTGAAGAACCAGACGGGGCAGAGCTTTGACATTGATGTTGAGAAGATGCTGGCAGACGCCCTCGGCCAAGCCCTGAAGGAGAGGAATCTTCAGGGGACGGGGGGCAGCGCGCCGAAGCTGATGCTCGCCGTTGATATCGTGGAGTACGCTAAAGGAGATGCATTCAAGCGTTGGCTGGTGCCCGGCTGGGGATCGACCGTTCTGGTAGTTAGAGGTGCACTCTACGAGTCCGACAGTCGCAAGGTGGGGTCGGTGGACGCCAAGCGCACCGTGGACGCTGGCGGAATCTATACCCGCGATGCATGGGAGACAGTCTTCCGAAAGCTTGCGGACGACATCGTTTCAAAGCTTGCGGAATAGGTCAAGTAATCGATGCGATCGCCATGTGCGGCGTCGGCAGTCTCGCAATGACAATCCAACAGCCGCCCAACCATACGCTCAAGCGGACGTCCCGCAAGCGGGCCGCCGCTTCGCTTGACCGTTAGGTCGCAGGAGAGACAGGTCCGCAACAACCAGCAATCCGGTCGTACGTTCTGTAGGAGGCCGTCATGATCGCAACACTTGTTGTTCGTCGTTTCGCGCTGGTAGCAATGTTAGCCATTGGCGGGTGTACAACTGTTATCCCCTACGAGCCGCCTCCAGCGATGACTCGTGATCAGGCCCGCGCAATCATTAGGCAGGCATTTGAAGAACAGCCCGAAGACCTTAGACCTGTGACGGTCGAAATCGCTGATGATGCAATCCGGCTCGGATTCTCAGCTGCAGAGCTGAGCTTTTTGACTGGCGGTGTAACAACCGTCGCTAAGCGGGAGTCGTACTATTTTTCTAGCTTGGCCGATCTAAGGCTCGAGAAGCACATGGTTAAGACTCGTTGGCAGGTCTGGCTCGCTAGCCGAGATGGCAGCGTGTCTCGTTGGGTTGTCTTCTATGAAGAACGCCGGGCTGCATCCTTTCTCGGCGCCGTTGCACGCATGAAAGCAACGAATTGAATGTCGCTCGTCCATGGACCGCGCACTGCGACCTAACAAGCGGTTCAAGGTGACGCAGGAACCTCATTCGATAAAGTGGACACCTCGACCTAACGCACGAGGAGGTTTCGTGCGGCTCTGGTTCGCGACGCCGAGCTTGCTTGTCACGACCGGTCGTTTGGGTTAGCGTTGCCCTCACGTCCTCGACAACCGCGAATCACAATCCACTTCTGCCTGGGGGAAACATGAACCGCATGTTCACGATGGGTTTGCTTGCCGCCGCCGTTTCGTCGCCCGTCGCCGCAACGGCCGCGGAGTACATGGAAAAAACCCCATTCCAGCTGTCGCGGGCGTTCTCCCCGGGCGTGATCACCGACGGCGGCAAGATCGTCTGGGTGGCTGGACAGACCGCGACGCGCGACAACGACGGCCGCGACATCGCCAACAATTTCGAGGCGCAGGTGAAGCAGGTGTTCTCGCAGATCGACCAGATCATGAAGCGCGCCGGCGGCAGCCTCGCCAACATCGTGTCGGTGACGGTGTTCATCAAGGAGTCGCGCTACGGCGACCGCTTCGTGGAGATGCGCAAGGACTACTTCCAGAACGGCAACTATCCCGGGAGCGCGCTCATCACGGTGACCAACTTCGCGCGCCCGGGTATCGAGATCGAGATCCAGGCAGTCGGCGTGATCGGCGACCGCTGCTCGGGCGACAATCCCTGCTCGGCCGAAGGCCAGGCAAAGAAGAAATAACCGGAGGATACGATGCGACCCGTTTCCCGACGCGAATTCCTTGCCGGCGCCGCCGCCGGCGGCACGATGCTGGGCTTGGGCGCGGCCGGTGCGCTCGCGCAGACCGACAGGTTCGACCTCGTGATCAAGGGCGGCGAAGTGCTCGACACCAGCCAGAGGCTGCGCGCGAGGCGCGACATCGGCATCCGCAACGCGGTGATCGCGGCGCTGGAGCCGGAGATTCCCGATTCGCGCGCGAAGCAGGTGCTCGATGTGAAAGGCAAGCTCGTGCTGCCGGGTTTGATCGACATGCACGCGCACGTCTACCCGCAGGTCTCGGCGCTCGGCCTCCCCGCGGACGAACTCGCGCCCTACACGGCGACCACGACCTATGTGAGCGCGGGCGACGCGGGCGCCAACACCTTCTCGGCGATGAAACACTACATCGTCGCCCAGGCACGCAGCCGCATCTACGCCTTCGTGCACATCTCCTCGATCGGGCTTTCGGGATTTCCGGTCGGCGAGATGCTCAACATCGACTACGCCGACGTGGACCAGGCGGCGAAGACTTTGGCGGAGAATCCGGAGCTCGTGCTCGGCGTCAAGGTGCGCGAGACGCTCGAGGTCGTCGGGAGCAACGGGCTGGAGCCGCTCAAGCGCGCGATCCTCGCGTGCGAGCGCGCGGGCGTGCGCGGCGCGCGCGTCATGTGCCACATCGGCAACGCGCCGGGGGAGCTCTCGGCGCTGCTCGACCTGCTGCGTCCCGGCGACATTCTCACGCACGCCTATTCGGGCACGGGCAACAACACCGTGCGCGACGGCAAAGTCCTCGCCGCGGCGATCGCGGCGAAGAAGCGCGGCGTCATCATCGACGTCGGCCACGGCGGCGGAAGCTTCGACTACACGGTGGCGGAACCGGCGATCGAGCAGGGCTTCACGCCCGACACGATCGGCAGCGACATCCATGCCGTGAGCGGCAACACGCCCGGGATGCCTTACCTGCCCTGGGTGATGAGCAAGTTCCTCAACCTGGGATTTTCCCTCGAGCAGGTCGTCGCCATGGCCACGTCGGTTCCAGCGAAGGTCATCGGCAAGGTGGACAAGCTCGGCACGCTCGCGATCGGCGCGCCCGCCGATGTTTCCATCCTCGAGCTCGTCGAAGGTCCGGTCGATTTTGTCGATACGCGCAAGAACGCGCGCAAAGGCAGCCGCCACCTGAAGCCGTTCGCGACGGTGCGCGCGGGGCGGCCGTTCGGCAGGCCCTATCCGTCGCCGTTCGCCTATCCCTGAGGTTCCGGAGCGGAACGATCCGGCCTGGCTTGGTCGCCGGCCGCGGGCCTGATCGCGCCGAGCAGGACCCGCCCGACCCGCCACAGCGTGAGCAGTCGCGCGCTCCACCGGAGCGCGAGTCTCGGGCGCATCACGGCGACCGCGGCAGCCGCGGCGACGACGAGGTAGGGCCTGGCGCGCAGCCAGGTCGCCCAGGCGATGCCGCGGTCGACGACGACGAGCACGCTGCGGCAGACGTCGATTCCCTCGGCGAGAGATTGCCGCTGCGCTTCCGCTTCGGCGAGGAGCCGCGCCCGCCGCTCGAGAATCTCCGCAAGCGCGCTCACGGTCCCTCGAGCCTCGTTCCGTCCTTGCGCAGCTCGGCGAGCGTGGCCGACAGGAACTTCGGCCGCTTCGAGATTGCCGCGCGCAAGCCGAGGCAGGCAGCGATTCCGCCGACGGCAAAGACACCGGCCAGAGCGCCGATCGCAAGGAGCCGATCGGTGTCCCAGAACAGCACCACGAGGAAGAACACGAGCAGGATCACCGCAAGCCCGAGGCAGAACGCGGCGGCCGCGGCGAGCAGCGCGATTCGCGCCAGGCGCGTCCTTTCCTCGTCGATCTCGCTCGCGAAGATCTCGATGCGCGTCTGCACGATCGCGAGGGAGGTCCTCGCGAGATTTCGCAGCGATTCGAGCAGGCCCTCGGAGCGCCCGGCTTCTTCGGTCATGGCAGGCGTCAGCGGCGGCTGATCAGGAGCCCGAGCGCGATCCCGGCAAGCGCGGCGATTCCGACGGCCTGCCAGGGATTTGCGCGGACGTAGCCGTCGGCGGCGCGCACCTGCTCTGCCGCCTCTTCGGCGAGCGGCCCCAGCTTGAGCTTCGCCGATTCGAGGCTCTCCTGCATCCTCGCGCGCGCTGCGGCGGCTGTTTCCCCCGCCTGGCCGACGGTCGCGCGCAACAGCGCTTCGGCGTCGGAGATGACGAGCTTGAGATCGGCGGCGAGTTTTTCAGCGCTGACTTCGTCTTCGTGCATAAGTGGCCCCTTTGCCGGGGATTTTACCGGATACGATATCGGCTGCCCCATGCCACGTTCGCACACCGCCAGAGCCCCTTCCGCGAGGATGCGCCTGCGAGCGCTGGGGAGGGCCGTCGCGCGCTTCTCGGCCTCGGTCCGGCGCGCGTTTCGCCTCCTGTGGACCGCGCCCCCCGCGATCCGGGTTCTCGCGGTTGCGATCGCCATCCTGGCGCTCTGGGGCACCGCAAACTGGATAGTCCAGACGGTCCG
>DATHJM010000263.1:0-16570 GCA_035489775.1 Burkholderiales bacterium | reverse complement strand
GGGCAAAGACCCGGTTCCGGCGCCTGCGACGGGCAACGGCACCAAGACCAGCATCAACGCGGTCGCCTCCTATAACATCACCGACCTTCTCAGCGTGGGCGGGGAGCTGCTCCAAGTCACCCAGGACGTTCCCGTCGGCGGCGGCACGACCAGCCAGAAGTACACCGGCGCGGCCGGCTACGCCAGCTTCATGTTCACGCCGAAGGTGCGCGGCTCGCTGCGTATCGAGCAGTTCGACGACAAGGATGGCAGACGCTTCGTCACCGCCACCGGCACGAAGTACAGGGAGTTGACCGCCACGGGCGCCTACCTGCCCGCCGACAACTTCGAGGCGCGTGCCGAAGTGCGCCGGGACCAGGCCAACAACTCGGTATTCAACGACTTCAGCGGCGTTGCGAGCAAGACCCTGACGACCATCGCGCTGCAGGGTCTGTACAAGTTCTGATCCGCCGGGAGGGCCGGCACCGGGAGAAGTGCAGGAGCTCTCCCGGAGCACGAGCGCTAGCGCGAGCCGGTACGAGGGCCTGTCGGTCCTCTTACCGGCTCCGCGCGAGCGCATCGCGCCGCACGATCTCGTCGACCATGGCGCGGAACCGGCGCTCGACGATCCTTCGCACCATCGGCATGCCGAACAGAGGGGGCACCGAGAATTCCGGTATGAAGCGTCCGGCGTAGTCGAGCTTCACTCCTGCTTCCGACGCCTCGAGCTTGTAGTGCGTCTGCATATCCCGGATGTTTCCCGAGATCCGGCGCGCGTCGATCCGGCGCCGCGGCTCTTCCACGACTTCGAGCATCACGTCGACCGGCTGCCGGTAGAAGAAGAATCCGAACTCGCCCTTCTGCTCCACCAGGACGCGGTTTCCGTCGCGCGACACGACGCGCGAGGTTTTCATGTCCGGGATGAATTTGGCGAGATTGTCGTAATCCGAGAGCACTTCCCATGCGATTCGCGCATCGACCTGCATCAGGACCGATGCGTTGACCGCGATGTATTCTCCCTGCCGCTCGATCCGGGTCTCGATTGCCCCGGCAGCCGCGCGCACGGGGCCGGGCGCGACGGCGAGCACGAAGAGCGCAAAAAAGAAGGCGGCGCCGAAGCGCGTCGGGTTCACGGCCATGCCAACAGCATGCCGCAACGGCGTATTCCGCCGCAAGCTTTGCCGGCTCACCGCGCGCCGGCGACCAGCCTTTGAGGAAGGGCGAGGATCGCGTCGCGGTTGGTCCAGGAGATCGTGAGCGCCGCGGCCTCGCGATACGGCAGCCATTTGAAGCCCAGGTGCTCTGCAGGGTCGAGCGTCACCGGAAGCGGCTCGGGCACCGACAGGCTGAAGACGTGCTCGAGGTTGTGCGTGACCCCCGGCGCGTAGCGGTTACGGTGCTTCTTGAAGATCTCGAAGCGGTTCTCGATGCCCCAGTCGCGCAGATCGTAGCGGGTCGCATCGAGGCCGGTCTCCTCGCGCACCTCGCGGATCGCCGCGTCGCGCAGCGACTCCGACTCGTGCGCGAGGCTCCCTGTGACCGACTGCCAGAAGCCCTTCCAGCCGGCGCGCTCCATCATCAGCACCTGCAAGTCCGGCGTGTGGATCACCACGAGGACCGAACGGGGAATCTTGTATACAGTAGTCATAGGGCGGCGGGCCGGGAATAATAGTCCCAAATGCGACGAGGGGAGGTATCCCCTCATGTCGTAAGGCGATCAAAAGGAGGGCTCATGAATGAAAGGATCGCGCGAGGCCTCTTGCTCGCCGTCGCCGCCGCCGCGCTGTGCGGTGCCGCTCGCGCTCAGGACAAATGGCCCTCGCGCCCGGTGCGCCTCATTTCGACTTCGGTCGCCGGCGGCAACATCGACGTCATGTGCCGCATCATCGCGGAGAAGCTTGCGGTTCGACTCGGACAGCCGGTCCTGGTGGACAACAAGCCGGGCGCCGCGACCATCCTCGGCACGGCCGAGGCCGCGAAAGCGCCGCCCGACGGCTACACCTTCCTCATTACCATCATGAGCTCGATGGTGGGAAACCGCGTCCTGCGCGCGAATCTCCCCTACGATCCGGTGAAGGACTTCGAGCCGGTGACCCAGATCAGCACCGGGAGCGTGCTCCTTGTCGGGCCCGCGGGCGCGCCTTACCGGGACCTGAAAGGCTTCGTCGAATGGGCGAAGAAGCTCGGGCGGCCGGTCAGCTACGGCTCGATCGGGGTGGGCACCTCGCTGCACCTCTTCGGCGTGATCCTGGAGAAGGATTACGGCGTGCCGCTCAATCATGTCCCCTACAAGGGCGAAGTGCAGGCCACCGCAGACGTGATGAACGGCACGCTGGATGTGGCCTGGGTGAGCATCCTGATCGCGAAACCCCTGGCCGCCGCGGGACGAGTCCGCGCGCTCGCGATCACCGGCCCGAAGCGCTTCGCCGCCTGGCCGGAGCTTCAAACCTTCGCCGAGCAGGGCTTCCCCGGATTCGAGATGCCGGTCTGGGGCGGCGCGTACCTGCCTGCGGGAACGCCCAAACCCATCGTCGAGCGGCTCTCGCGCGAGATCGTGGAGGTGCTGAGAATGCCCGAAGTCTCGGAGCGCCTGATCGCCATGGGGCAGGTGCCGATCGGCAACACGCCCGAGGAGTTCGCTGAAAACTACCGCCGGGATTTTCCGAGATGGGAAGCGCTTATCAAGGCTTCCGGAGCAAAAGTGGAGTGACGGCGAAACAATGCTGAGCGCTGAAAAAAACCGGACGCTGACCCAGGTGGGCGCGGGCACGCCGATGGGCGAGCTCTTGCGCCGCTACTGGAATCCGGTCGCCGCGGTGAGCGATCTGGAGACGAACGCGATCAAGCCGGTGCGCATTATGGGCGAAGACCTCGTCGTCTATAGAGACTTGTCCGGCACGTACGGCCTGATCGCGCGGCATTGCAGGCACCGCGCTGCGGACCTCGCCTACGGAACCGTCGAGAAATGCGGGCTGCGCTGCCACTACCACGGCTGGATGTACGACGAGAAAGGTCAATGCATCGAGCAGCCTTTCGAGGAGAAATTCGATCCGGAGGGACGGCTGAAAAAAAGAATCCGCACCACCGCCTATCCGGTGCAGGCCAAGGCCGGGCTCCTCTGGGCCTATCTCGGCCCGCAGCCCGCGCCGCTCCTGCCCGACTGGGAGCCGTTCTCGTGGAAGAACGGTTTCGTGCAGATCGTCTTTGCGGAAGTCCCGTGCAACTGGCTCCAGGCGCAGGAGAACTCTATCGACCCGGTGCATTTCGAATGGATGCACGAGAACTGGAGCACCCGGTTGAAAGGCAAGACCGGCCCCTACTCGCCGGCGCACCTGAAGCTGGGCTTCGACGAGTTCGATTTCGGCTTCGTCTACAAGCGCGTGCGCGAAGGCTCCGACGAGAGCGATCCGTTGTGGGCGACGGGCCGCGTGTGCCTGTGGCCTAACGGATTTTTTCTCGGCGAGCACTTCGAGTGGCGCGTGCCGGTGGACGACGAGAACATGCTCTCGGTCACCTGGTCATTCATCCGCGTACCCAGGGAAGCCGAGCCCTACGAGCAGAAGAGCATCCCCGCGTGGACGAGCCCGATCAAGGACGCGCAGACCGGGCGCTGGATCACCACCCACGTCATCAACCAGGACATCATCGCCTGGGTCGGCCAGGGGCGCATCGCCGACCGCACGAAAGAGAATCTGGGCGCGAGCGACCGCGGAATCTCGCTTATCCGCAAGCAGCTGTTCAAGGACCTCGATACCGTTGCGGACGGCAACGACCCCAAGGGCCTCATTCGCGACCCCGAGATCAACAAGCGGGTCGAGCTGCCCAACATCGGCAGGAAACTCTACACCGAGGGCATGACGCTGGCGCAATACCGCGAACACCCGTTCTGGAAGCAGCTCCTCGAGGACTTCAGGTGGCACTACGGCCAGCCGCAGGAAGTCAGGCGGGAATTCCGGCGGGCGATGGGATTGGAAACGGAGAACTCACAGGCACCCTCACCCTAGCCCTCTCCCAAAGGGAGAGGGGACTGCTTGGCTCCCTCTCCCGCTTGCGGGAGAGGGTCGGGGTGAGGGTTCAATCCGCCGGCATGTCCGGCCAGCCGGATTTCCAGCCGTCCGGCCCGCTGATCAAAGTCCAGAAAGGCTTGCCCTGGCTTCGCCAGTGCACGGCCGCTGCTTCCATCGCGTCGAGGGCTTCCGTCGCTTCGTGACCGTGCCCCCCGCAGAAATGCTTGCTCTTCTCGAGTATCACCACCCAGCCCTTCGCGGAAAGCCACGAGAGGTCTTTCAGTCCGCCGGCAAAGGCGTCCCAGTCGGCGGCGAGCTTCTCGGGAAAGCGCAGCGCCCGCGACGCCTCGGCGAGGAAATCCTCTCTGTCGTGCGCGTGGTGGATGTCAACGTAGACGACCATCAGTCCCGCGGCAGCTGCGGCGCCCGCAAGCTCGCGTGCATCGGCGGAGAGCTGGAAGACGCCCGCGTCCGCCGCGTTGTTCAGCCAATCGGCTTTCATTGCGCGCCCGGGTTCGGGGGGTTTCTCAGCCGAATGTGCAGCTCGCGCAATTGCTTTTCATCGACCGGCGAAGGCGCATGCGTGAGCAGGTCTTGCGCGCGCTGCGTCTTGGGGAAGGCGATCACGTCGCGGATGGATTCGGCGCCCGTCATCATGGCGACGATGCGGTCCAGGCCGAAGGCGATGCCGCCGTGCGGCGGCGCCCCGTACTGGAGCGCCTCCAGCAGGAACCCGAACTTCTGCTTCGCTTCCTCGGGTCCGATCGAAAGCGCGCGGAACACTTTCGACTGAACTTCCTCGCGGTGGATGCGCACCGATCCGCCGCCGATCTCCGAGCCGTTCAGCACCATGTCGTAGGCCTTGGCGAGCGCCGCCCCGGGATCGCCCGCGAGCCGGTCCTCGTGACCGTCCTTCGGTGCGGTGAACGGGTGGTGCATTGCGTTCCAGCGCTTTGCCTCCTCGTCGTACTCGAACATCGGGAAGTCCACCACCCACAGCGGCTTCCAGCCGGCCTGAGCGGCGCCTTTCTCGTGACCGGTCTTCACGCGCAGCGCGCCGAGCGCGTCGTTGACGATTTTGTTCTTGCCCGCGCCGAAGAACATCAGGTCGCCGCTTTTCGCGCCCGAGAGATCGACGACGGCTTTCAGCGCCGCATCCGAAAGGTTCTTCACGATCGGCGACTGCATCCCTTCCCTGCCCTTCGCAATGTCGTTGAACTTGATCCAGGCGAGGCCCCTCGCGCCGTAGATGCCGACGAATTCCGTATACGCGTCGATCTCTCCGCGCGTGAGCTCGCCCCCTTTTGGAACGAGGAGCCCTGCGACGCGGTGCGCCGGCGTGTTCGCCGGGCCGGAAAATACCTTGAACTCCACCCCCTTCATCACCTCGGTGAGCTCGGTGAGCTTCATGGGCACGCGCAGGTCGGGCTTGTCCGACCCGTATTCGCGCATGGCTTCGGCGTAGCTCATGACCGGGAACGGATCGGGCAGGGCGACCCCCAGCGCCTCCTTGAATACGCTGCGGATCAGGCCCTCGAAGATCGCGCGTATCTCCGTCTCGTCGAGGAACGAAGTCTCGCAGTCGATCTGGGTGAACTCCGGCTGGCGGTCGGCGCGCAGGTCCTCGTCGCGGAAGCACTTGGTGATCTGGTAGTAGCGGTCGAACCCCGCGATCATGAGGAGCTGCTTGAAAAGCTGCGGCGATTGCGGCAGCGCGAAGAATTCGCCCGCGTGCACCCGCGAAGGCACGAGGTAGTCGCGCGCGCCCTCGGGCGTCGAGCGCGTGAGCATCGGCGTCTCGATGTCGATGAATCCGTGCGCGTCGAGATATTTCCTCACCGCCATCGCTACCCGGTAGCGCAGCACCATGTTCTTCTGCATGGTCTCGCGGCGCAGGTCGATCACTCGGTGCGTGAGGCGCACCGTCTCGGAGAGATTGTCGTCGTCGAGCTGGAATGGCGGCGTGAGCGAGGGGTTGAGGATCTCGATGTCGTGCGCGAGCACTTCCACCTCCCCGCTCGCGATGTTCGGATTGATCGTGCCTTCGGGGCGGCGGCGCACGACGCCCGTGACCTTCAGCACGAACTCGTTGCGGATCTTCTCGGCCGTCGCGAAAGTCGCCTTGCGGTCGGGATCCGAGACGATTTGCGCGAGGCCCTCGCGGTCGCGCAGGTCGATGAAGATCACTCCGCCGTGATCGCGGCGGCGGTGCGCCCAGCCCGCGAGCGTCACCGTCTGTCCTAGGAGCGCGGCGCTCAGCTTGCCGCAATAGTGGGTGCGCATGGGGGGCGGAGTATAGCAAACCGATCCTGTTTCCAGAGCGGGAATTGCCGCCCGCTCTAGCGCGCTTCGCCAGCCCGCACCGAAACGCCGCCGAGCATCATCGCCATGAGAAGCGACAGCGCGCAACCCAGGGTCACGGTGAGCCCGATCGCCGACAGAATCGGGATGCGCGATGTTGCAAGGCACCCAAACGCAGCGAATGTGGTGAGAAAACACACGGTCAAGGCAAGCGAGGTGCCCTGCTCGCTATCGGTTCCGGGTTCCGCCTGGCTGAAAAACAGCGCGTAGTTGAGGCCGATGCCGAGCACGAGCAAAAGGGAAACCAGGTGGAACAGCGACAAACCGATCCCGAGCAGCGTGAGGCAGGCGACAGTCATTGCAATCGCCGCATACACGGGCAGCATGACCCGCAGAGCCCTGCGCACGCCGCGCAGCCCGAAGTAAAGCAGCAAGGCGATCGCGAGCGCTCCCAGGCCGGCGAGCTCGAGGGCCTGGGCGCGGTAGCCGCCGATCAGCCGGTCCGATTCGGCCTTGACGTCGAGGAAGCTCGCCCGCGCGTCGGCGGGCAGCTGCTCGGCGAGCCCGCGCAGGCGCGCGGGGTCGCGCACGCCGCGCAGAAGAATCAGCGCATACCATTCGTCGTCGCGCGTGGCGAGCAGCGACTGCACCTTGAGATCGAGCCCGGTGCCGCGCAGGTCCTCGATCGTGAGCAGGGCCGAAAGGCGCGCCGCTTCCACGTCGCGCTCGAAGGGCGCAAAGGCGTCGGCGCGATACGGCAACCCTTGTAGCGCGCGGGCGAGCGAGCGGTGCAGGTCTTGCGCTCCGGGCAGCGCAGCGCGACGGCCCTGCTGCGTCTTTTCGCTCGGCAGATAGCGCGCCGCCAGATCGAACCCTTCAAGCACGCCCTCGCGCACCCAGCTCTGCAGAGCTGGCATGAGTCGCTCGCTTTTCTCGAGCACCGCCTCGCGGCTCCCGGCCGTCGCGATCAGGAGATAACCCACGTCCGGCGCGCGCAGATCGGCGCTCAGCCGCCGGTGCAGCTCGCGCGCCGATTCCGGAAGCGGGCTCAAGTGCCCGAGGTCGTCGTCCCAGATCCGGTCGTGGCGCGCGACGATGAAAGCGAGCGCCGCGGCAAGCAGCACCCAGGCGATCCACGCCGCGCGCCGCATCGCGAGGCCCGCGCGAACCAGGCTGAACGGAAGCGCGCGCGGCGGCGGCGCTCCCCTGCCCGGGGCGAGTGCGGGCAAGACCCAGCGCGTAACCAGGCCCGCGGCGAGCACTCCGACCATCGACAGGACGCCGAGCTGCGACAAGCCTTGCAGGCTGGAGAGCAGCAGCGCAAGGGAGCCGAACACGGTGGTGAGCACCGCGAGGCGCAAGGTCGGCCAGACTCGGGCGAGGACCTCGAGCACGGATTCGCCGGGCTTGCGCTGCGTGAAGACGTAGGACGGATAATCGACCGCCTCGCCGATCAGGGTCACGCCGAAGGCGAGCGTGATCCCGTGCACCGTGCCGAACAGGACTCCCACCGCGGCGACTCCCACGATCAGGCCCGTCAGCACCGGCAGCGCGGAGAGCGCCACGGGGCCCGGCGAACGGTATGCGAGGACCAGGATCAGGAGTACCAGCGCGCCGGCGACGCCCGTGAGCCAGCGGGTGTCGTGCTCGATCGCCGCGCGCGTGCGCGCGGCAAACACCCCCGGCCCGCTGATCAGCACGCGATATTCGGGGGGCGCCCCGGTAAGCCGGAAGGCGCTCACCACGGCGTCGGCCGCCTCCTGCTGGCGCACGGCATCCATTCCCGAGGCCGCGGTCTGCGCAATAAGGAGCGCGCGGGCGCCGTCTCCCGAAAACCATACGCCGTTCCGCGAGGCCGGAGCGCCCTGGCCCATGGCCTGTGCGATCGCACGCAGCTCCCCGGTCGGATCGCGCGCAAGTGTCCCCTTGAATACCGCTCCTTCGAGCGTCGCGAGGCGTTCGAGGTTTTCACGCAACGCGCGGGCGAGCGATTGCTCGCTGAAGCGCCCGGCGCTCAGCGTCGGGCTCAGCAGGTAGCGATGCTTCAAGCCCAGCTCGCGCGCGCCTTGAGTGAATTCCGCCCCGCCGTTTGTGACGTAGTCGAAGCGCCGGTCGGCTGCGAGCGCGCGCGCGAGTTCGCGGGAGAAGCGCGCGAGCTCGGGTGGCGCGCCGCCCTCGATCGCGACCAGCATGGTGCGCGAGGCCACGCCTGCGCGCAGCTGCTCTACGAGGAGCCGCTCCAGGCGGCCGCTGGCGGCAGGGAGGAAGGCGGTCAGGTCCGCGGTAAAAGCCACGTGACGCGCGGTCCACCAGCCGCTCGCCGCGACGATCGCGAGCCAGGCGAGAAGCGCCGCGCGCCGATGCAGCCTCACGGGGACTCTTCGCGGATGGTCATCACCGAGCCGTCTCCGCCCGGCTCCAGGATTTCGAGGCGGGCGATGCGCGAACCCGAGCCGGCGATGAGTACGCTCTTCACGACGCCCGCGACCTCGACTTCTCTCGGGGTGAGCTTGAGCGTCCAGCGCTGCTTCGTGCCTTCCACCCTGACGGAATAGAGCCGCTCGAGCTCCGTGCCGTCACCGGCGAGCGTCGCGCGCAGGCTCTCGACGAGCGCCGCGACGAGCGGCGCGTTCTGCAAGGAAATGCGTTGCGTCTTGCCCTCGCGCTCGACGGTCAGCAAGTCGCCGTCCACGCTTATCACTTCCCTGGACGGCAAGGTCTGGCGCTTCTCGAGCCGCGCGGGACGCTCATAGAGCAAGGTGCCGGAAAGCTGCAGAGGCTTCTGCAGCACCGCGACGCGCTTGACCTCGGAATACCGGGCGCGGCTCGTCTGCACCTGCGCGAGCTCTCCCATCAGCCGGGCGAAGTCCCAGGGCTCCTCCTGCGCCGCGGCCGGAAGCGAGGCAAGGAGCAGCACGGAGGCCGCGCGCGCGATCCTAGCGCGGAGACCTGCTCCAGAAGTCATAGAAATTGAACCAGTTGTAAGGCGCGAGGCGGCAGAAATGCTCCAGGCGCTCGGCGTAGCGTTGGGCCCATTCGCTGATCCACGCCGCCCGCCCGGCGCGCTCCGCGTTCGGTTCTTCGCAGAACGGCTCCAGGTGAACGACGTAGCGCTTGCCGCCCTCGTACAAGCCCGCCACCCAATACACCGGCACGCGCAGGCTCAAGGCCAGCCGCAGCGGTCCCTGGGGAAAGACGGCATCGCGCCCGAAGAACCGGCACGTGACTGTCTTGTCGGAGCCGGCCGAGCGGTCGCCGAGCATTCCGACGAGCTCGCCGCGCGCGAGGCATTCGGCGATCCGCAGCATGGTGTCGACCTCTCCGGACACGATGACGCGCTCGCGCAGCGCCGGATCGAGCTCGGTGTTCAACACCTCGGTGATATTCGCTGCGTTCTCCTCGTACATCACCGTGTTGACCGACAACCGGTGCTCGGGCGAGAGCGTGCGCAGCAGCTCGAAGCTGCCGAGGTGCGCTCCGAGCAGGAGGCAGCCTCGCCCCTTGGCGAGCGTACTGCGCAGACGCTCCAGCCCGCGGACCTCGATGTCGAAGCGATCGAACCGGCCGTCGACGAAATACATGCGGTCGAGGACCGTCGTGGCAAAAGTGAAGTAATGCCGCCAGAGATCGGTGAGCCGCGGCGGCCGGCCGAGCGCGAGCGCGAGGTACTGGAGCGAAGCGCTTCGCACGCGCGGCGAGAAAGCGAGGAAATAGCCGCAAACCGGATACAGCAGCAGGCTCGCGGCGCGGCGGCCGCAGCGCAAAGCGAGCCACTTCATGAACCGCGCTGCACCGAGGCTGCCCCGCTCACGATGGTCGAGCCAGGGTGCCTTCGAGGGAGCGTTCACTTGCGCGCGGTCCGGCGCGGCGAGAGCTTGCCCGCGCGCGCCACGGTTCGAACCACGTCGGCGAGAGGGCGGTGCTCGTGATGCCGATAGCGCACGCGCCGGAAGACGTACTCGCCGACGAACAGCACGCCCACCAGAAGATAGTCGATCCCGTTGGCAAACAGCGACCAGATTTGTGGCGTCGCCCACACCGCCAGCACCGCGGCAACGGCGGCCATGCTCACGAAAAACGCAGTCCATACTACTGTAGACCATCGCGTATAACGCGCGAGATCCGGAGCAAGCTCGGTTCCGCGCACGAGGCGGCCAAACCAGCTGATCATCGGCTCCTCGCCCGGCGCCAGGGTCCTTCCGAACCAGGCGGCCAGAGCCAGATTGATGATGACGGGCGGAAACTTCAGCAACGCATCCGCATCGGCGACGAGCGGCGCCGCTGCAAGCAGCGCGAAACCCGCCAGGCCCCACGGGCCCGGAAGCGACAGGACCACCAGCGCGGCGATGCACAGCCACGCTGTCCACGCCAGATAGGCGAGCCCCGTGGTGACCGCGGCATGCGTTAGGACGGGGTAGGCAAGCAGAAGCAGAACCGCGAGCGCACCCCGAGGAGCCCAGCGATGCATAGCGGCAGCTCCTGTTTCAGTTACCGCTCTTCCAGACAAAATCGAGCTTCGTGCGCAAGGCGCGTCTGCGTTTCAGCCAGGCCGCCAGGCTCTCGCGCCAACTGATGATCGAGAGATAGTAGTAGATGATCTTGAAGAGCAGGAGCGGACCGCGGATCGGCGTTTTGCCGAAGATGTCGGCCGAAAGCAGCGACAAGACCGCCTGTTTCAGCCGAAATGCGGGGCGCGGCGACATGAACAGCTTGCGCAGTGCCGGCGTGGTGATGCGGTAGATAAACCAGGAAAACGTCTTCAGCCCGTGCTTGATGGTCTTCTCATAACGCCGCAGGCTACGCGCCGAGACATCGCCGTTGCGCAAGGCCTCGTCGACGACCTCGGCACCGAGCTCGCCGCTGTTCATGGCGAGGAACACGCCGCTCGAGAAAACCGGATCGATGAACGCATACGCATCCCCGACCATCAGATAGCCGTCGCCGGTCATGCGCGTCGCACGATACGAGAAATTTCCCGTCGCAAGGGCCGGCGCCATCAGCTTCGCGTTCTTGAGCCGCTCGGCCATCATCGGACACAGGGCGATCGTATCGAGCAGGAATTGATCCACGCTGACCTTGCGGGTCTTCATGTAATACGTCCAGCACACCGCGCCGACGCTCATGGCGCCGTCGCGCAGCGGGATCATCCAGTACCAGCCGTGATCGAACCAATAGACGCTGATGTTGCCCTCGTCGCGGCCCGGACGGCGCACCGCGCCCTGGAAATGGCCGAACACGGCGGAGCTGCTGTGCGCCGGGTTGCGGCTCTTGATGTTGAAGCGATTGGCGAGAAAGGTGTCGCGCCCGGAAGCGTCCACCACGAAGCGCGCCTCCCAGCTTTGCGCGTTGCCGTGCTCATCCACGGCGTGCACCAACGAGGTCGAGCCCGGCCGGAAATCGACTTCCGTGACCTTGACGCCCTCGCGCACGTCGGTGCCCTTGGCGGCGCTGTTTCGAAGCAGCAGGTTGTCGAACTCCGACCGCCGCACCTCGTAAGCCGAAGGGTAGGATTTGTCCATGGCGTCGGCAAAGTAGTAAACGGCCGGCTCGTAGCCTTCGTGGTTGAATTCGGCGCCGGGTTTGACCAATCCGATCCGGTCCACCTGATCGAGCACGCCCAGGCGTTCGAGCAAGGGCACATTGAGCGGCAGCAGGGATTCGCCGATGTGAAAGCGCGGATGATGTTCTTTTTCGAGCAGCACCACCTTCCAGCCCTTTTGCACGAGAAACGCCGAGATGGTCGAGCCACCAGGGCCGCCGCCGATGACCAGCACATCGCATTGGTATTCCGGCGAAGCAGTAGAAGCGGTAGATAGGGCGGTGCGCGTAGAGCCTGACACGGGCATGCGAGCCTCCTCGAGTTTATGGTTTTTGCCGGCCCAGGCTTTGCCTTACAGCGTACTGAACTGCACGCGGATGCGATCGTCGAGATTCTGCACCCAGTTGTTGTAGATCCTGTGGATCTGTCTGCCGTCGTAATTCAGGCCCCGGCTGTCCTTGTATGCAATGCTGTATTGCCTGGTGTCGTACTTGACTTCCATGGTCGCGGAGGTCCCGCGAGGGGCGTACGTGGCGGTAATCAGTCCCGGCTCCACCTTTTCCATCTGCAAGTTGAGCGTTGCCCCGGCACGCACGATCGCGTTGCCGACTTCGTCCAGCGTCAAAGGCCTGCTCGCCGAGACGGGTTGGCTCTCGACGTTGCGTACCGGCGCAAGCGGCGCGCAGCCGACAATCAGAGCCACGGCGCCGACGGCGCCAACAACGTTCCTGAACCGGGTAAAGCGCACGAACCGCCTCCCTGAAGGGTATTCGATCGAGCGCGGCCGCGATCCAGGACTCCGGAGCGGCGCACGTGCGGCATTCTACCGCGCCGGTGCGCGCATTCAAGTCCGCCCTAGCGCTGGATTCTGGCGCCCGGCAGCTCCGGCGCCACCACGCCCATTGAGATGACGTATTTCAGCGCATCGTCGACGCTCATGTCGAGCTCGATCACGTCGGCCCTGGGCATCATCAGGAAGAACCCGGAGGTCGGGTTCGGCGTGGTCGGAACATAGACGCTCACGTACTCCCCGCGCAGGTGATTGGCGACGTCGCCGCCCGGTCTGCCGGTAAGGAACGCGATGGTCCAGCTTCCGGGACGCGGGTACTGCACCAGCAGCGCCTTGCGGAACGCCTGGCCGCCGGGCGCAAACAGCGTGTCGCTCACCTGCTTCACGCCGCTGTAGATGGTTTTCACCACCGGGATGCGGCCGAGGATGTTCTCCCAGAACTGCAGCAGCCGCTGGCCGAGGATGTTGGAAGCGAGCACCCCGGTCACGAGCACGGTGACCACGGTCAGCACCACCCCCAGGCCCGGAATCTGCCGGCCGAAGAGCACCTGCGGCTGGTACTGCGGCGGCAGGAGCAGCAGCGACTGGTCCATCGTGGACACGATCAGGTCGAGCACCCAGATCGTGATCGCGAGCGGGATCCAGATGAGCAATCCGGTGATGAGATATTTTTTCATCGAGCGCCGCCGCCGGGTTCGTGAGGAGAGTGTGCGACCTCTCCCTGCCGGCGCTTCATGCTATGAGGACGGACCGGCGCCGGAGCTGACGGCTTTGGTTTTCGATTCGCTCTTGCCGTCGGACTTGGTATCCGTTTTCGCGCCGGATTTCGCATCGGGCTTCGCGTCGGATTTCGCATCGGGCTTCGCGTCAGGCTTCGCGTCGGTTTTCGCGTCGGTCTTCGCGTCGCTCTTGTCCTTGCCGCCGCTCTTTGCCGCCGGTTTCGGATTCTTGAAATCGGTGGCGTACCAGCCGCTGCCTTTCAGGTGGAACCCCGCCGCCGTGAGCATCTTGGAGAAGGTTTCTTTGTCGCACTCGGGGCAGACGGTCATCACCGGGTCGGTGATCTTCTTCAGGTATTCCTTCTGGAACCCGCAGGATGTGCAACGGTATTCGTAGATCGGCATGACGCCTCCAGGGCCGGCAAATTATACCCCGCGCCGGGCGATTCACGCGATGCCGAGGTTTCCGGACACTCCGACGAGTCGCGGCAACTCGAGCTTGCGCGGCTTCACGATTTTCTTGTCGCGCAGATAGCGGCTCAATAACTCCCACATCGGCTCGCCGGCGCTTTCGTCCCTGGCGCCTTCGGCGACCGGCGCCCAGCTCGCCACCTTGTAGAGCTTGTCCGCTTCGATCGGGCGCCCGCGCAAGCGCATGTCGCCGATACGCCCGCCGATTTTCGCGCCGGGCCTGCAAGCGTAGTTCATCCCGCCCACCCGCACCATGTCCCCGCCCTGCCGGTAATACGGATCGGGATGAAACAGGTTGTCGCACACGTCTTCGAGGATGCCCTTGATCGCGGCCCCCGTCATCTTCGTAACGACGGAGTCGGGATAGGTGATCGCGGTCTGGTTCATGACCTGCTCGAAAGTGATCGCTTCGCCCGGCAGCAAGCTCGTGCCCCAGCGAAAACCGGGCGAGAAGGCGATCTCGGCGTCTTTCGCTTCCGTCAGGGCATCGAGGATGAGCTGGTCGAAGGACCCGTTGAAATTGCCGCGGCGGTAGAGCAGCGTTTCGGTGACCGCGAGCTTTTCGGAGAGCCTGCCCGCGTACGGCGCGCGTTGCGCGTCGATCAGCCGCGCCATTTCGCGATCGGCGGCCAGGAGGTTCGCGAACACCGGCAGCAGCCGGTAACGATGCCCCGCGATCCGGCCGCCCCGGACCTCGAGATCGAGAACCGCGAGGAATTTTCCGTTCGAGCCCGCGTTCGTGACCAGGGTCTTTCCGCCTGCGTTCGACACCACCACCGGCGCGGGCACCCCGTCGTGGGTGTGGCCCCCGAGAATGACGTCGATCCCCGCGACCCGCCGCGCGAGCTTGAGGTCGACGTCCATGCCGTTGTGCGAGAGCAGCGCCACGACCCGGGCGCCCTTGCCTCGCGCTTCGTCCACCGTGCTCTGCAGGCGCCGCTCCTCGATGCCGAACTTCCAGTCGGCGACGAAACGGCGCGGATGGGCGATGGGCGTGTACGGAAACGCCTGGCCGATCACCGCGACCGGAATTCCGCCGAGGCTCCGGATCGTGTACGCCTTGAACACCGGGTCGCCGAAATCGCCGGTCTCGACGTTCTGCGCGAGGAACTCGATCCTGCCGGCAAAATCCCTGTCCACCACTTCCTTGACCCGCGCCGCCCCGTAGGTGAATTCCCAATGTCCGGTCGTGATGTCCACTCCGAGCAGCTTCTGAGCCTCGATCATGTCCTGCCCCCGCGTCCACAGCGAGGTCCCCGATCCCTGCCAGGTGTCGCCGCCGTCCAGCAGCAGCGATGCGCCGCGCCCGGCGCGCAACTTCTTCACGAGCGTCGCGAGATGCGCGAAGCCGCCCATCTTTCCGTATTTCCTCACCGCCTGCGCAAAATCGAGGTGGGAGAAAGCATGCGCTTCGCGCGTGCCGGGTGAAATGCCGAAGTGCTTGAGCAGCGCTTCGCCGACCAGGTGCGGCGGGCGGTTCGCGCCTTCCCCAACGCCCAGGTTGACGCTCGGCTCGCGGAAACTCAGCGGCAGCAGCTGCGCGTGGCAGTCGGTGAAATGCAGCAGCGATACGTTGCCGAAAGGCGGAAGATCGTAGAATGCATCCTCCTCCGGCTGCAGACTTGCATCGAGCGGAAGTCCGGCTGCCGCCGCCGCGGCGAGCGCCTGCAGGAATTCGCGACGGGAGAGGGACATGGCCTTGTCATTCCCGCGGAAGCGGGAATCCAGGTACTTTCAGCGTCGCTGGATCCCCGTTTGCGCGGGGATGACGTTGCGGCGTACGCCGCAACGTCACTTGTTTACCGGCGAATCCGGATCGAGCAGCAGCGCCACGAGGTGCGTGATCTGCTCCTCGGTCAGCACCCCGTTGTGGCCGAAGCGCGGCATGTTGGAGCACGCCGAGAATGCCTCGGCGTTGTAGATCTTGCCGAAAGCGTACTTCTGGATCGCTTCGCCCGAGCCGCGCAGCTTGCCGAACTGGTAGAGGCTCGGGCCGATGGTGCCGAACGACAGCTCCTGCTTCGAGATCTGGTGGCAGTTGTAGCAGCTGCCGCCGGCCGGACGGGTCGGGGCGTCGGTGAACTGCCAGCCGACGCCGCTTTGCGCGATTCGCTCTCCCTCGCGCCAGTCGCCCATGAGCTTGCCGGAACTCGGGTAACGGATTGTCGCCGTTTGGGATTGCTCGATCTTCCCGGCGATCTCCCTGGGTGGCCGGTCGTGGTACTTGCTGCAGAGCGCCTGCGCGTCATCCTGGTTCAGACGGTCGACCGTCGCCTGGCCGCGCGTCTTGAACGAGACCTTTATCACCTCGGCTACCGCGCCCTCCACCTCCGAATCGGAGGTCCGGGTCGCGCATCCCGCGACCCCGATGCTGCAAAGCGCAAGCGCGAGAATCGTTTTCGGCTGCATTTCGCCCCCTATCGCTTGATCGACGGGGCGTCGAGGGTGCCGCCCTCGGCCTTCTTCGCCAGGTACGTTATCAGCGCAATCGACGCATCGGAAGCGAACTCCAGTTCCGGGAAGCGCATCTGACGGATGCACTCCCACATTCGCCATTGCATGGACCGCACCTCGCCCTCCGAGACGCGGTATCCAGGCCAGGTGCCGAATGCGCGTTGCGCGTCTTTGGCATTGGTCATTTTCGGCAGATTCTGCAACCGGATCCGCTTTCCTTCTTCGCCGTGGCAGGTAACGCAGCCGAAGTCATACGGTCCGGCGCGGTAGTAGAAAAGCCGTTCGCCCGCTTGGTAGGCCAGGCGCTCTT
>DATHJM010000262.1:0-13121 GCA_035489775.1 Burkholderiales bacterium | reverse complement strand
GAAGTTCGCTCTGTGCTGAAGGACTATTTGCCCTTCTACAACTGCGATAGACTTCACTCGTCATTGAACTACGTGTCGCCTGCGACGTTTGAACGGCAGGTTCGATGAACCGGGTGTCAACAAAACCGGGGGAAGATTCCGGGCGAGAAGCATCGCCCTTCGGTCATGTATCTTCCGCGCCCGCGCGTGGGCGCGAACGTTAGAACTCAATCTCAACCGGTGCAATCGATGAACCACAAAACGATCGTGATGGTTGCAATACTCGGGTTTGCAGGTGCATCACTTGCGCAGGAGGGAGTCTTCCAGACCAAGTCCCTGACCCCGGAAACCGCACTTTCTGCAGCGAGAGCTGCTATGGAGTCGTGTCGGAAGCAGGGCTATCAGGTTGCCGTCGCTGTCGTTGATAGAGCTGGCCTTGCTCAAGTGGTACTTCGCGACCGCTTCGCGGGCGCGCACACTCTTGACGTCGCAACCAACAAGGCTTGGACAGCCGCCAGTTTCCGTACCTCAACTGCTGCGCTTGCCGCCGAAACGCAAGCGGGAAAGTCGATGAGTGGGGTGCGTAACCTACCGAGAGTTTTGGCCGCTGGCGGAGGACAGGTCATTGAAGCCGGCGGCATGGTGTTCGGTGCGATAGGAGTATCCGGGGCGCCTGGCGGTGAAGCTGACGACGCTTGCGCTAGGGCCGGGATCAAAGCGATTGCTAACGCAATTGAGTTCTAACCCCTCCATCGAGCCGACGGCCACCGGCAAGCCGGTGGCCGCGGCTCATGTCGAACGTTAAGCGCTGCCCAGCCCTCTCAACATGCGACTCCTCCTCGCACTCAGAGCTCTCTTCTTCGTCCTGCTGCTACCCGGCACAGTGGCCGGCTACATCCCATTCAGCATCCTCCGAGCCGGAAACCTACTGCGCGTCCCAGACCTCGGACTCGCCTCCGCCTGCGCCGCCGTCTTCGCCATCACCGGTGCGCTTGTCCTCCTCCGGTGCGTCTGGGACTTCTTCGCCGCAGGCAAGGGCACTCTCGCCCCTATCGATCCCCCACGCTTCCTTGTTGTCCGAGGTCTGTATCGATTCACCCGCAACCCTATGTACAACGGCGTCATCGCCCTCATCCTCGCGGAGGCGTGGCTCTTCCGGAGCATCGGTCTGGCTGAGTACGCAGTTCTAGTCCTCATCCTCTTCCATCTATTCGTGGTTCTCTACGAGGAGCCTACTCTCGAGTCACTGTTCGGGGAGTCGTATCGGGCCTACCGGCGTGCCGTTCCCCGCTGGGGCTTCACGACTCGGCCGTTTCAAGAGAGCACCGGGAGCACCGCCTAACATGCCGTTGCAGCTGGTCGTTAGGCTTCAAACCGATCACCACAACGAGGGAGGGAACCAAATGCAGAAGTTAGTCGCGTCTGTCCTTATAGTCGCAAGCGCGCTGCTAGCCGGATGTGCGGGCAGTTCCGCCATAGTCCAATCAGAGTACCGCCTAGCTCAAGGAGAGAGACTCAAACTCCAACTAGCCGCGCCACCAAGTGCGAGCGAGGAAGGGGTCAGTATTCTTCGCGAACGACTGACATTGCGGCTTTCGGACAGTGGACTGCTCGCAACGACCGCCGATGTCTCGCCCCGAACCATCGAAGTCACCGTGACGAATTACTACATGCGACACGGTGCGACGCGGGCAATGGTGGGCGTCATGGCTGGCGCCGACAACATTCAAAGCACGGTCAAAGTGAAAGACCCAGTAAGCGGAAAGGTTCTGTCGGAGTTCACCGTTGAATCGAAGAATCCGACTGCTTGGGGCACGTCGCGTGGACTGATCGAGGGACACGCCGACAAAGTTGTCGAGACACTTCGAAATATGAAACGCTAGCTTGCAACTTGTCGCCTAACCCTTCAATCGAGAGGACATGCCCCGGCAGGCTGGGTCATGCCTCTCATCTTAAACGTTACGCGCCAAGGTCCCATTTAACCGACGGCGCGAAGAGGTTCCTCGGGTAAGACGCCGAAAACGCTCCGCTTGAGCTCTGCGAGACGATCGCGCGCTTCGGCGGCTTTTTCGAACTCCAGGTTGCGCGCGTAGTCGACCATCTCCTTTTCCAGCCGCTTGATCTCCCGAGCGAGCTGCTTTTCCGACATCGACTCGTAGCGCGCCTGTTCCTGAGCGGCTTTCAGCTGCAGTTGCACGTCCTCGAAGTCGCGAGCGCCCTCGATCATGTCGTGCACCGACTTGGAAATGCCGATCGGCGTGATGCCGCGCGCCGCGTTGAATTCGACTTGCTTGGCGCGGCGGCGGTCGGTCTCTCCGATCGCCCGTTGCATCGAATCCGTGATCCTGTCCGCGTACAGTATTGCCATGCCGTTCAGGTGGCGCGCAGCGCGCCCGATGGTCTGGATGAGCGAGCGCTCCGAACGCAGGAACCCTTCCTTGTCCGCATCGAGGATCGCCACCAGCGACACCTCGGGCAGGTCCAGGCCTTCGCGCAGCAGGTTGATCCCGACGAGGACGTCGAATTCGCCCAGGCGCAGGTCGCGGATGATTTCGACCCGCTCGACCGTTTCCACTTCCGAGTGCAGGTAGCGCACCTTCACGCCGTGCTCCGCGAGGTAATCGGTCAGCTCCTCGGCCATGCGCTTGGTAAGCGTGGTCACCAGCACCCGTTCCCCGCTCGCCACCCGCAGGTTGATCTCGCTCAGCAGATCGTCCACCTGCGTCGAGGCAGGCCGCACTTCGAGCCGCGGGTCGATCAGGCCCGTCGGCCGCACGACCTGCTCCACGACCTGCCCCGAGGTTTTGCGCTCGTATTCCGCGGGGGTCGCCGAAACGAAGACGGTCTGGCGCATGACCTGCTCGAATTCCTCGAACTTGAGCGGACGATTGTCCAGCGCCGAAGGCAGGCGGAAACCATAATCGACGAGATTCTCCTTCCGCGAGCGGTCGCCCTTGTACATGCCCCCCAGTTGCCCGATCGTGACGTGCGATTCGTCGATGAACATCAGCGCATTCGGCGGCAGATAGTCGATCAGGGTCGGCGGCGGCTCGCCCTCTTTCCTTCCCGAGAGGTGCCGCGAATAGTTCTCGATGCCCTTGCAGAAACCCAGCTCGTTCAGCATCTCCAGGTCGAAGCGCGTGCGCTGCTCGATGCGCTGGGCCTCCAGGAGCTTGCCCGTCTTCTGGAAGTGGTCGATCCGCGCGGCGAGCTCGATCTTGATCGCCTCGATCGCGCGCAGTGTCGTCGCTCGCGGCGTAACGTAGTGGCTCGAGGGGTAAACCGTGAAGCGCGGCACGCGCTGGCTTGCGTGCCCGGTCAGCGGATCGAACAGCATCAGGCTCTCGACCTCGTCGTCCGTGAGCGCGATCCGCAGCGCGGTCTCGGAATTCTCCGCGGGGAACACGTCGAGCACGTCGCCGCGCACGCGGAAAGTGCCGCGCTTGAATTCAAGCTCGTTTCTTTCGTACTGCATCGCCGCGAGGCGCGCGATGATGTCGCGCTGGGACATCCGCTCCTTTTCGCGCACGTGCAGGATCATGCCGTGGTAGTCGGAGGGATTGCCGATGCCGTAGATGCAGGACACCGTCGCGACGATCACGACATCTTTGCGTTCGAGCAGGGACTTGGTCGCCGACAAGCGCATCTGCTCGATGTGCTCGTTGATGCTCGAGTCCTTTTCGATATACAGGTCCCGAGATGGGACGTAGGCCTCGGGCTGGTAATAGTCGTAGTAGGAGACGAAGTACTCGACCGCGTTCTCGGGGAAGGAATCGCGCATTTCGGAATAGAGCTGCGCAGCAAGGGTCTTGTTCGGCGCAAGGACAAGCGCCGGCCGCCCGAGGCGCGCGATCACGTTCGCCATGGTGAAAGTCTTTCCCGAGCCGGTGACGCCGAGCAGCGTCTGGTACGAGAGACCGTCGCGGATGCCCCCGACGAGCTTGTCGATCGCCTCGGGCTGATCGCCGGCCGGGACAAACTCCTGGGCCAGGCGAAAAGGGCTGTCGGGGAAGGTGAGGATCACCGCGGCTGGACTGCGATCGGAAAAGCTTTTGAGTCTAGCACGATGAACACCCCGCGCTCACCCCCAGGCTCCGATCCGCCCGCTCAGACGTCCAGGAGCCTGGTCACCGCACCCAGAAGAAAGTCGATTTCGCCGTCGCCGATGACGAAAGGCGGCATCCAGTAGACGGTAGCGCCCAGGGGGCGGAGCAGCACGCCCGCCTCGAGCGCCCTGCGATAGAAATCCGGTCCGAATCCCGGCCGGGCGTCCCGCACGTCGAAGGCCCAGATCATCCCCGTGTTGCGGAAATGGGCGACCCGCGCGTGCGAACGCAGGCCCTCGGCACGGCGGTTGAGCGTGGCCGCCGTATTTCGGTTGCGCTCCAGCACCTTTTCTTCTTCCAGGATATCGAGCACGGCGAGGGCGGCGCGGCAGGCAAGCGGGTTGCCGCTGTAGGAATGCGAATGCAGAAAGCCCCGCTCCAGTTTGTCGTCGTAGAAGGCCCGGTATACACGATCGGTCGCAAGCACCACCGAGAGCGGGAGGTAGCCGCCCGTCAGGCCCTTGGAGAGGCACAGGAGGTCGGGCGCGATTCCCGCCTGCTCGCACGCGAACAGCGTTCCGGTGCGCCCGAACCCCACCGCGATCTCGTCGGCGATGAGGTGGACATCGAAGCGATCGCAAAGCTCGCGGGCGCGGCGCAGGTACTCCGCGTCGTGCATGGCCATCCCGCCCGCGCATTGCACCAGCGGCTCCACGATGAGCGCCGCGGTTTCCGCCGCATGCTCCTCGAAGTGCGCTTGAAGCGCCTGCGCGCAGCGCCGCGCATACTCTTCCGGTGTTTCGCCCGGTTCCGCCTGGCGCCAGTCGGGAGAAGGCACCCGGGCGCTCTTGAACAGCAGCGGCGCATAGGTGTCGCGGTAGAGCGGAATATCGGTGACCGACAGCGCGCCCAGCGTCTCCCCGTGGTAGCTGTTGGAGAGCGTTACGAACCCGTTCTTCCCGGACCGGCCGGCGTTTCTCCAATAGTGATAGCTCATCTTCAACGCGATTTCGACTGCTGACGCCCCGTCGGAGGCGAAAAAGCAATGGCCGAGCCCGCCGGGGGCGAGCTTCGCGAGACGCTCGGAGAGTTCGACGGCCGGCGCGTGCGTGAACCCTGCGAGCATTACGTGTCCCAGCGAATCGAGCTGGTGCCGTACCGCGGCATTGATGCGGGGGTTGCCGTGCCCCAGCAGGTTGACCCACCAGGAGCCGATCGCATCGAGGATGCGCCGGCCTTCGAGATCGTAGAGCCAGACCCCTTCCGCACGGCTGATCGGCACGAGCGGCAGGGTTTCGTGGTGCTTCATTTGCGTGCAGGGATGCCAGACAGCGCGCAAGCTGCGCTCGAGCATCTTTGCATTCGCGTTCACGCGATCGCCTCCAGCAAAGGTCCCAGCGACAGCATCAAGGACGTTTGCGCTGGCCCCGGGTTTTGCCGAAACGGCACCACGCCGAGCAGCGGACAATCGAGGCGCTGCTCCAGAGCACGAATGTTGCCGTCCAGATGCGGCATGTCGGGAAGGATGCAGTTTGCCACCCATCCCGCGCAACGCAATCGGGACCCTTCGATCTGCCGCCGCGTGAGCAATGCATGATTCAGGCATCCGAGCCGCATCCCGACGACGAGCACGATCGGCAAACCGAGCCGCTTCGCGAGGTCTGCGCCGGTTTGCGTTGCGTTCAGCGGTACGAGAAACCCCCCGACACCTTCCACCACGACGAGCTCGGCCAGCCGCGATAGTTCCTCGTACGCGCTTGCGATAGGTTCGAGGGCAATCTCGACGCCGGCGAGCTCCGCCGCGATATGGGGGGCGATTGCCGGCTCGAAGGCGTAGGGATTGACGATTTGCGGCCTTGCACTCACCGTGCTTGCGTGCGTCAGGGCCTCGACATCCGCGAAGCGACCCGCTTCGCGTCCAGCGGCAACCGGCTTCATGCCCACCACGGATTTCCCCGTCCGGGCAAAAGCATCCAGCAGCGCGCAGGCGATCAGGGTTTTGCCGACCCCGGTGTCGGTTCCGGTAACGAAAAAACCCTGACCCACGCTCAAGCGTCTCGTCCGGCGCTCAGGCCTGTGTCACCACGCCGCTTTGACACACCTCACGCAGCGCCGCGGCAAGACGCAAAATGTCCTGCTCGCTATGAGCCGCAGAAAGGGAGATGCGCAACCGCGCGGTGCCTTCGGGCACGGTCGGCGGACGGATCGCAGGCACGAGAATGCCGCGCTCGCGCAGCGCCGCACTCGCCCGCACCGCCTCGCTGTTCTCGCCCAGGACGAGCGGCTGAATCGGCGTATCCGAGGAGGAAAGCGCACTCTGGCTCCCCCGCAGCTCTCGTCTCAGCGTGGCGATCAGCTTTCGCAGCCGTTCGCGGCGCCATTCGTCCTCCCGGATGAGCTGAAGACTCGTTTCGACCGCGGCCGCGAGCATCGCGGGCGCGGCCGTGGTGTAGATATAGGTGCGCGCCCGCTGCAGCACCGTTTCCACCACTTCCGCGGCGCCAGCGACGAAAGCGCCCGCCACTCCTGCCGCCTTGCCGAGCGTTCCGACGTAGATGAGGCGCGGGGAGCGCAAGCCGAAGTGCGCCGGCGAGCCGCGACCTTCGGGGCCGATCACCCCGAAGGCGTGCGCGTCGTCGACGAGAAGCCAGGCGTCGTGGCGTTCGCACAAATCGAGCAGTGCCGGCAACGGCGCGATGTCGCCGTCCATGCTGAATATGCCGTCGGTGACGATCAGCTTCGTTCTCGCGCTGGATTCGGCCAGCGCTCCCGACAGAAAACCCAGATCGGCGTGCGGATAGCGAACCACCCTGGCGCGCGACAGGCGCACGCCGTCGATCAGCGAGGCGTGATTGAGCGCGTCAGAGAAGATTGCATCCTCCGGGCCGGCGAGCGCGGTAACGCCGCCGATATTTGCCTGATAGCCGGTGGAAAAAAGCAGCGCTCGCGGCATCTGCATGAACTCGGCGAGCTTCGCTTCGAGGCGTTCGTGGAGGGCGCTGTGCCCGCTCAAAAGATGCGAGGCGCCCTCCCCGACCCCGTAGCGCGAGGCGGCTTCGATCGCCGCCTCCACGATCCTCGGATGGTTGGCGAGCCCCAGGTAGTCGTTGCTGCAGAACGCGAGGCACTCCTGCCCGTCTACGACGATGCGCGGCCCCTGCGGGCTCTGGCGGACGAGGCGGCTGCGGCGCAGGCCGCGGCGCTCGAATTCGGCGAGCTGGTCGGCGAGGCGTTGAAAGATCAAGGCGGATCGTGCCACGCAAAACCGTGGCTCATGCTCGCGGTTTGAGGCGCGCAAGCGCATTGGCGCGCCACATCGGCCAGGCGCGATTGTAGTCCTGGCCAGGTACGGAGGCCCGAACCTCCTGCTCGTCGAGGTAGGTGATTTTCCCGCCGGCCCCCGCGATCGCGATCGCCTGAAGCTGCATTCGCGCGCTCATTTCCAGATAGATGCTGCGCCCCACGGCGCGGGGCAGGCTCTCGCCCACGGTAACCGAGCCGTGCCCGCGCATCAGGGCCGCCGGGGACCTTCCCAATGTCCTGGCGAGCGCCTGCCCCAGATAGGGCGTCTTGACCAGCAGATCGGTGCCCTTCTCCGCGTCGCGGATTTCGAAGTTCGGGACCCCCTCTCCCACGAACGCAGCCATGTGGAAAAGCGGCCGCATCGCGACCATCGTGACGCTGAAAGGCACGACCGAGGGAGAATGATTGTGCACGACCGCGTTCACGTCCGGACGCGCCTTGAAGATCTCCCCGTGAATGAAGCGCTCGCGCACCGACTCCCGTCCCCGCGGATCGATCGGATTGCTGTCCAGATC
Organism: Burkholderiales bacterium; assembly: GCA_035489775.1. Classification (GTDB taxonomy): domain Bacteria; phylum Pseudomonadota; class Gammaproteobacteria; order Burkholderiales; family SG8-39; genus VBDM01. The sequence continues at coordinate 5,278 of DATHJM010000262.1, read as the reverse complement.
GTATTCCATGATGTCCTCGGGCATCACCAATTCCGGCGCGAGGGAGCGCGACAGAAGATAGCGCTTGGGGTCGCGTTCCGAGCGCACGCTTACGTGTCCGTAAGCGTCGATGACGCCGTGCTCGGCGAGGATCCGATAGGAGGCGACCAGGTCTTCGATGTGGCTCATTATGTTTTCTTCTCCGGTGATCCGGGAAATCCGCTTCAGCTCAGTCGGCCTTGATGCCTGCGGCCGCGACCACGCGGGACCAGCGCGCCAGTTCCTTCCTGACAAGGTCGCCGAAGCGTTCCGGCGTACCGCCTGCCGGCGCCATGCCCTGTTTTGCGAGAAGCTCGCGGATCTCGCTCTGTTTGAGCAGCGCGTTCATTTCCGTGTTTACCTTGGCGATGACCGCCTGCGGCGTCCCTGCCGGCGCGAACACGCCATACCATGTCTCCACCTCGAGGTCGGCGAGGCCCAGCTCTTTGAGCGTGGGCACCTCGGAAAACGCCTGCGAGCGCTCTGCGCTCATCACGGCCAGCATGCGGAGCTTCCCGCTCTGGACGTACGGGGCCGCCGTCTGCAGCGACACGATCATGGCCTGCACGTGGCCGCCCACCAGGTCAGCCAGTGCGCCGCCCGATCCCTTGTACGGAACGTGCACGAGATCGATACGCGCGTCGAGCTTGAGCAGCTCCATGGCGAGGTGCTGCGGGCCCCCGTTTCCAGGAGAAGAGTAATAGAGCTTGCCCGGCTGGCCGCGCGCGAGATCGAGGAACTCGCGCATCGACCTGGCCGACAATCCTTGCGTGACGATCACCGCCATCGTGCTGGTGGCGAGCAATATGACCGGCGCAAAGCTCTTTACCGGATCGAAGGGGAGCTTCTGATTGATCGCGGGATTGGTGCCGAACGAGGTCGCGGTGCAAAGCAGCGTATAGCCGTCGGGCGCGGATTTCGCGACGAAGTCGGTTCCTATGTTGCCCGAAGCGCCCGCGCGGTTGTCGGTGACGACGCCGATCTTCCAGCGTTCGGCGAGTTTCGGTCCCAGGATCCGCGCGAGGATGTCGGCGCCCGTGCCCGGAGTATAGGGAACCACGATTTGGATCGTCCGTGCGGGCCACACACTTGCATCCTGCGCGAGCGAAGCGGCAGGCCCGAGGCTCAAAGCCAGTCCCAGCGCCTCCGCGGCACGACGGCATGCCCTCTGATGCGATGAGATCATCGGTGCGTTTCCTCCCGTGCGGCGACGTTCACGGATCCATTATGCCCAAGAGCCATGGGTTCCGTCTGCACCGCCTGGGAAAAACGAGGGCCGGAACGGTTTTCTTTCGGCCCCTCGCGTTGACCGGTCCCCCTGCGGGGAATTAGAATACGCGCCTTCCAATTTCTCCGGCAACACGCTCACCGGAGTCTCGAATCCCCGATAGCTCAGCTGGTAGAGCGACGGACTGTTAATCCGCAGGTCCCAGGTTCGAGCCCTGGTCGGGGAGCCAAATTCGATTGTGCGTGCCTGGACCGGCGAGGTAGACTGGCGCGGTATTCAACGAAAGGGAGTTCCAGGAAATGCGTATTCGCGGGCTTTTGATGGCTTCCGTTCTGTGCGCCGCAACCTGCGGCTGCGGGACGACACCTACAGGACCTAAAGCCACGGCGGCCGCTGAACCCAAAGCCGCGGCGCCCACTGAACCCAAAGCCGCGGCACAGCCGCGCAGCGAACCGGTCTACACGACCGGCAGCAGGTTGCCGTCGAACGGCCCTGGCGGTGCTCGCGGAATCAGCCGGGAGGGGTGGGAGGACGATCGCCGAAACGCTTCCGGGAACCAGCAAATTTTCAAGTAACGCAACCGACCGGGCTCAGCGTTCCTCCACGGAGCCGACGACGACCCGATCGCGTCCGGCGCCTTTGGCGGCGTACAGTGCCACGTCGGCCGTGCGCAGGAGGGCATCGGTGTCCTCGCCGTGATCCGGAAACAGCGCGATCCCCAACGAAGTCGTGATCTTGCCCAGAGGCGTTCCCGCGTGGCCGAGGGCGAGACGGGCGATCGCCAGCCGGATATCCTCGGCGCGCCGCAGGGCGGCATCGAGACCGGTGTCGGGCAGGATCAGCGCGAATTCCTCACCCCCGTAGCGACAGGCTATGTCGCTGCCGCGAACCTTGCCTTTGAGCAGCGCGGCGATCGCCTTGAGGACGATATCCCCGGCCTCGTGCCCGAAAGAGTCGTTGACCCGCTTGAAGTGATCCAGATCGATCAGCATGACCGCGAGCGGCGCCGCGCTGCGCCTGGACCGAGCCAGCTCGCGCGGAAGAAACTCGCTCAGATAGCGCCGGTTATACAGTCCGGTGAGCGGGTCGGAGATCGCTTGCTCGTGAAGCTTCTGCTCGCGCTGCTGGAGCGCGAGGGCCATGTCGTCGAAGGCCTGCGCTAGCTGGCTCAGCTCTTCTCCGCCGTAGCGAACTCCCGTTCTGGCGTTCAGGTCGCCACCACGCACCCTGTCGGCGGCCCGAAGCAGCGCCCTGACGTTGCGCAATACGAACCACTCGGTGCCGTACCAGACCCCGACCAGCAGAAACAGCGTGGCAAGGCTGATGCCCAGCAGATCCCGGACGAGCGCCCTGTTCGCCTCGGCGAACACCCGCCTGAGCGGCACGGTAACCAGGACGCGGAGCGGAAAAGCCCCGTCCGGGTTCTGGGTGACGACCTCGTGCGCCAGCAGCCAGTCGACTCCATCCTCTCCTTTGGCCTCGAGCACGCCTTCGCCGCCTCCGAGCACCGCCTCGATCACCTGCGGATTCCAGAGCTTTCCACCGATGCGCTCCGGCATCGCCGGCTGGCGCGCCAGGACGGTTCCCTTGACGTCGACGACGCTCAATATGCCTTCGGGCGGCAAGGGCGTCGCTTCCGCCATGCGGCCGAGATTCGCCAGGTCGAGCCCCGCGAAAGCGACCGCGTAGACCTTGCCATCCGCGTCTTTGACGGGAAATCCGAAATTGATTCCGGCCTGTCCGGTGACGCGACCGACCTGATATTCGCCGACCGCGAACCGGCCCGTCTCCTTCGCCAGCCGAAAGTACAGACGATCCCCGCTGTAGACCCTGTCCCGCCAACTCGCAGCATTGCAGAACAGCTGGCCGTCCGAACGAAAGAGACCCATCGAATGGTACGTTTCCCGGTTTTGCGCCAGCAAGCTCGCAAAGTACTCGGTGCAGCGCTTCCTGTCGTTCAGCAACGTGAAGAGAATCTGCGAAGAGGCGACCATCATCTGCCTGGCGCCCTCAACGACTTGCCACTGTTGCATTGCCGCCAACTTGACGAGCCGCCTGAGCTCCGCGCGCGCCTGGCTTTCCGTCGAAGCACGCCGCTCGATCGCGCTGTAAACCGTGAGCAGAAGTGCCGGCAAGGCGGCGAGAATCACCAGAGCGAGGATGCGAGCGCGGGTCTTCAATTTCGTCATTTTACGGGCCGACCGGCGCGGCCCTTATCCCGGATCCATGCCCCTCCTGCCGGGGCTGAACGCCAACTTTGTCACACATTCTCGACAGGGCCCTCGGAACCTCCTGAGCGGGACGGGGAAACCCCTGATAACCCTCGCGGACGACCCCTAATGACAATGGAATAAGACAGCTTCCGGCAATCGTGCATTTGGGAGTATAGTCCTCGCAAAGAATTCATAAAAACCCACGTTTCTTCAACACACCCTGAAAGGAAGGAAGTCATGAACGCACCGGTCGAATTAAAAGCGATAGAAGGGATGTTCAAACGGCAATACGAGCAGATCGAGGTCAGTTTCGATCCCGAGCACGCCATCGCGTGGACCTACATGAAGCCCTCGGGCGCGCCGTGTTTCAACCTAGGAATGCTCGAAGAGCTGCGTGCCCACGACAGCGCCATCGAATCCTGCGGCGGTCGAGTGCTGTACAAGGGAGACCTGCAGCAGATTCATTACTACGTCGGCGGATCGAGGATCGAGGGCATATTCAGCCTGGGAGGAAACCTCGCGAACCTGGTGCAGCTGATCAAGTCGGGCGACCGCGACACGCTCATGCAGTACGCCAAGCTTTGTGTCGACAACATGTACCAGCGGATCTGCAACTACAACAGCCCGATGATCACCATTTCGCTGGTGCAGGGCGAGGCCCTCGGCGGCGGGTTCGAAACCGCGCTGTGCTCGAACGTCATTGTCGCAGAGCGGCGCTCGCGCATGGGCCTGCCCGAAATCCTGTTCAATCTGTTTCCGGGCAACGGTGCCTACAGCCTGCTCGGCAGGCGCGTCGGGATGAAACGCGCCGAGGAGATGATACTCTCGGGACGCGTCTACACGGCCGAGGAACTGCACGAAGCGGGCGTGGTTGACGTGCTCGCAGAAGACGGTGCCGGCGAGGCGGCGGTGCGGGACTACATCCGGCGCAACGAGCGGCGCCGCAACGGCATGCAGGCCGTGTTCAGCTGCCGTCAGCATTTCCACCCCGTGACCTACGCTGAATTGCTCAACATCGCCAACATATGGGTCAATGCGGCGCTGCGCCTGGAAGAGAAGGATCTCAAGCTGATGAGCCGCCTGGCGCGCTCGCAGGCAAAGCTTGTCCCCGGCGGTGCGGCAGCGAGGCCGAATACGGTGGTGGAAATACCGGGGGAAATGCACTACGCGACCGCCTGAGCGCGGCTTCTGGATGTTCGCCCGAAGTGGGGCGCTCGCGCGCGTGAGCCATGAACTGCCGGGGTCGGGTCCGATCCGTCCCGACCGGTGCGTTAGGACGTGCCCCGGCGGGGCTCGCGCGGCGAGTCTGTTCCACGGATGGAGGGGGCGGGGCGGTGCCCGAAAGCGGTCGTACAGACCCGCCGCGTTAGTTGCGAAATGCCTTGAACAGAAGGCTCGCGTTGGTTCCACCAAATCCGAAACTGTTGGAAAGTATGGTGTCCAGTTCCGCGAACTTGGGGGTCGTCACGACCGGCAATCCCGCGAATTCCGGATCCAGTTCTTCGATGTTGATCGAAGGCGCGATGAAGTTATGCTCGAGCATGCCGACGCAAAAGATCGTCTCCAGTGCTCCGGCGGCTCCCAGGGGATGACCCGTCATCGATTTTGTCGATGAGAACGGCGGCGGTTTGCCGCCGAACACTTCCTTCATAGCCTCGACTTCAGCGACATCACCTTTGACAGTCGCCGTGCCGTGCGTGTTGATGGCACCGATTTCTCGAGGACTCATGCCACTGCCTACTATGGCGTTGCGCATGCATTTGGCGGCCTGCGTCCCGGTTGGCTCCGGCATTACCATGTCGAAACCATCCGAGCTTGA
>DATHJM010000261.1:0-5324 GCA_035489775.1 Burkholderiales bacterium | reverse complement strand
TCCATGACGCTCGAGCGCCCATGCGACATGCTCGCGCACGAGCACCGACGGGTCCTTCGCTCGCGAATGCAGCGCTGCGAGCACGCTCTCGCTTCCGGGAGCATTGCCGAGCCCCACGGCGAGATTGCGCAACCAGCGTTCGTAGCCGATCCTCAGGATTGCACTGCCGGACATGCGGCCTCGGAATTCGTTTTCGGTCCACCCGAAAAGGTCGACAAGCTCGGCGCTATCCAGACCGTTACGTACTTGAAAATCGGACTCCGGCGCGATCTGCGCGTAGCGGTTCCACGGGCAAACGAGCTGGCAATCGTCGCACCCGTAGACACGGTTGCCGATAAGCGGCCGGAGCTCGAGAGGAATACTCCCCTTCAACTCGATGGTGAGGTAGGAGATGCAACGCCGAGCGTCCAGCGTATAGGGTGCGACGATGGCGCGCGTAGGGCAGACATCCAGACACTTGGTGCAGCTGCCGCAATGCTCTTTCACCGGAGCATCCAAAGGAAGGGGCAGATCCGTGTAGATTTCCCCGAGAAAGAAAAACGAGCCCGCTTCGCGCGCAAGGAGCAGGGTGTGCTTTCCCCGCCAGCCGAGTCCGGCCTTGCGCGCCAACTCCACTTCCATCACCGGCGCTGAATCGGTGAATACACGGTAACCAAATTCACCGATTTCGCCCGCAATCCTTGCGGCGAGCTGCCCCAGCCGTCCCCGCAGCACCTTGTGATAGTCGCGCCCGAGCGCATAACGTGCGACAAAGGCCTTGCTGCCGTCGGCGAGGATCCTCCAGCTGTCGGCCGCGCCGGGTCGGTAGTCCATGCGTGCGGAGATGATGCGCGACGTGCCAGGAACGAGCGATGCCGGTCGTGTTCTTTTGGCGCCGTGCTTTCGCATATAATCGAGTTCGCCGGCGAAGCCAGATGCGAGCCATGCGCCGAGGCGAGGCTCAACCGCCGAGAGATCGGTGTCGGCGATCCCGACCGCCTGGAACCCCAGTTCACGTCCCCAGGATTTGATCGTAGCGGCGAGAATCGCAAGATCGCTGGGCCGCATTCGTCGCGCCCGCCGGACCGCTTTCAGATGACCCATCCTCCAGATCATAGCCAGCCGCCGGCAAAGGCGCACTGGACGGCCTACTTGCCGGACGAAGGTGCCACCGCAAGCCTCGGGGCAAAGCTGGCAGCCGGCATTGGTCCGGGCATGCGTATCTACTTGCGCGGTGAACTCGGCAGCGGGAAAACCACCCTGATTCGGGGCTTGTTGCGCGGCCTAGGCGTTCAAGATACTGTGAAGAGTCCGAGCTACGCTCTAGTTGAACTTTACGTGGTTTCTAGATTAAACTTGTACCACTTTGATTTTTATCGATTCCTAGATGCTGATGAGTTTGAAGATGCGGGGCTGGCCGACTACTTCCGCGGCGAAGGGGTGTGCCTCGTTGAGTGGCCGGAGCGGGCCGGCAACGCGCTTCCTCGACCAGACCTCGAGCTTGCTCTGGCCTACGCGGGCGCAGGCAGGGAGATCAGCGTCGGGGCCCACAGTGCAGCGGGCGAGCGGTGTTTAGCGAAATCGCAAAACGCCTGATCGCGTGCGCAAGAGAGTGCTTGCGCTCGGCGCTCCTCACCATTCTGATCTTTTCGAATTCTCTTCTTGCCGCTGAACCGTCCGCTGAATCCATACGGGCGATCCGCGTCTGGCCCGCCCCGGACTACACGCGCGTGACGGTGGAATCGGGAGAACCACTGCGGCACCGCCTGATCCTCCTCAGAAACCCGGAGCGGCTCGCGCTCGACCTCGAAGACGCCGATTTTCCAAGCGTGCAGCAAGGGTTCGCCGGCAAGGTCTCACCGAGTGACCCCTACATCGGCAATCTGCGCGTCGGGCGCTTCAAGCCGGGCGTGGTTCGAGTGGTGCTCGACCTCAAGACCGAAGTCAAGCCGCAGATCTTTACGCTCGCGCCGATCGGAGATTACGGACACCGACTGGTGCTGGATATCTATCCGATCGAACCCCTGGACCCGATACTGGCGCTGTTGCAAAAACCCGAGCTGAAGATGGGGGATTTCGGGAAAGCCAGCGGCGGAGCGCCAGAGGAGCAAAAACGCGAAGCCGGGCCGTATGGCAAACCACCGCAATCCGCAAAGGACTCGGCCGGACCCACGGTCAATCGCCTCGTCACGATCGCGATCGACGCCGGGCACGGCGGGGAGGATCCGGGCGCACGAGGGCGTCGCGGGACCTACGAGAAGAACGTCACTTTGACGATCGCGCGCAAATTGAAAACCTTGATCGATGTCGAGCCCAACATGCGTGCGCTGCTCACCCGGGACGGCGACTTTTTCATTCCGCTTGAGGGCCGCGTCGAGAAGGCGCGGCGGGTGAAGGCCGATTTATTCGTATCGGTCCACGCCGACGCCTTCATCAAGCCTCACGTTCGCGGCTCGTCCGTATTCGCATTGTCCGAACGCGGCGCGACGAGTACTGCCGCCCAGTGGCTGGCCAAGCGCGAAAACAAGGCCGACCTGATCGGCGGGGTCAATCTCGGTCGGAAGGACCGGTATCTCGATATGACCATTGCCGACCTCAGTTTGACCGCGCAAATAAGCGATAGTCTCAAGCTCGGTCGGGCCGTGCTGGGCGAGTTGGGCGGGGTGAATTTTCTGCACAAGGGCAACGTCGAGCAGGCGGGCTTTGCGGTGCTGAAGGCGCACGACATCCCGTCAATCCTCGTCGAGACGGCTTTCATCAGCAATCCCGACGAGGAGCGGCGTTTGAACGACACGGCTTACCAGGAAAAAATCGCGGTCGCGATCCTCCGCGGCATCAAGGGATACGTCGCGAAAAATCCCCCGCTTTCCCGATCGACCCTCGCCGCGATGCACTGACCCCTGACGGGCCGCGTTCAGGCTTTTGCCTTGTTCAGCCGATGCCGCAGGTACTCGAATGCGAGCGGCAAGAGCGAAACTGCGATGATGCCGACAATCACCCAACTGAGGTTCTCCTTCACGAAGGGCACGTTGCCAAACCAATACCCGGCGTAGAGGAGCAAGAGCACCCACGCGAGCGCTCCCGCCACGTTGTAGACGGTAAAGCTGAGGTAACTCATGCGCGCGATGCCGGCGACGAACGGGGCGAAAGTCCTCAGGATGGGCACGAAACGGGTGATCACAATGGTCTTGCCCCCGTGCTTCTCGTAGAAGGCGTGAGCCCTCTCTAACGCTCTCTTATTGAAGAACCGCGAATCCTCCCACTGGAAGACTTTCGGGCCGATGAAGCGGCCGATCGAGTAGTTCACGGTGTTTCCGAGCACCGCCGCTGCGACCAGCAGCAGGGCAAGGAGGTGCACGTCGATGCCACCGCCGGCCGCGAGCGCGCCAGCGATGAAAAGCAAGGAGTCACCGGGAAGAAAGGGCGTCACGACCAGGCCAGTCTCGCAAAAAATGATGGCGAAGAGCAACGGGTAGATCCAAGCGCCGTGTTGCTGAAGCAGTGTTGCGAGATGGCTGTCGAGGTGAACCAGCAGGTCCCAGCCGGAAAGCAGGAGTTCCACCGCGGCATTCTACCGCGTCACATATAATTGGATCCGCGCGCCGTACGGACGCGCAGCGCCGTTCAATCGGCTCCTGGGGAAGAATCGCAAACGTGCCCGCCATCCGCCCGCTGCCCGAAGCCCTCATAAGCCAGATCGCGGCCGGCGAAGTGGTCGATCGGCCGGCGTCGGTGCTCAAGGAACTTCTGGAGAACTGCCTCGATGCGGGCGCGACCGATATCGGTGTTGCGCTCTCCGAAGGCGGCATCAAGCAGATTCGCGTCACCGACAACGGCGGCGGCATCGAAAGCGGGGATCTGCCGATGGCGTTCGCGCGGCACGCGACCAGCAAGATCGCGTCGCTCGATGATCTCGAGAGGGTCCGCTCGCTCGGCTTTCGCGGCGAGGCGCTGGCGAGCATCGCCTCGGTCGCGCGCGTTGCCGTGCTGAGCCGGGCAGCGGGAGAAGCCAGGGCTTTTTCAGTCAATGCCGAAGGCGGGAGCATCGGCATCGTTCAGCCGGCGGCGCACCCTGCGGGAACGACGGTCGAAGTCAACGACCTCTACTACAACACGCCCGCGCGGCGCAAATTCCTTAAGAGCCATGCCACCGAATTTGCTCACTGCGAGGACGCATTTACTCGCGCCGCCTTGTCGCGCCCCGATGTCACCTTCACCCTGAGGCACAACGGCCGCGTCGTGACACGGCTCTCCCCTTCCGGCCCAGCCCAACGGGTGGGCGGGGTGCTCGGCGAGGAGTTCGCTCAGTCGATGCGGCCCATCGAAGCAAACGGCAGCATTTTGAAGCTCTCCGGCTTCGCCGGTTCGCCGGCGTACACCCGCGCGTCGCGCGACGCTCAATTCGTATACGTGAACGGCCGCTTCGTGCGCGACAAGCTGGTCTCGCACGCGCTGCGTGAAGCCTACCGTGATGTTCTGCACGGTGAGCGACATCCCGCTTACGTGCTGTTCCTCGAGATCGACCCGTTCGCCGTGGACGTCAACGTCCATCCGGCGAAAATCGAGATCCGTTTTCGCGACGCGCGCGCGGTGCATCAATTCGTGTTCCACGCTGTCGCAAAGGGCCTCTCCGGCACCGCGGCGGAGACCCCGGCTCCCGTCGCGGCGCCGGCTGCCCTCGCCCAATCCGTGCGGCCGCATGCCGGGCAGACTTCACTGAGTCTCGCTCAGCCTGTCTCAAGCTACATCGCCATGTTCGCCGATGCGCGCGCGGGCACTCAATCCGCAGCACAGAAAGTACCGGGCGACGGTTCGGGCAACGCCGAGACGCCGCCGCTCGGATTCGCGATCGCACAGCTGCATGGCATCTATGTCCTCGCGCAGAACCAGCACGGACTGATTCTCGTCGACATGCACGCCGCGCACGAGCGCATCCTATACGAAAGACTCAAGGCGGCGCTCGATTCGCGCGCCATGAACACGCAGAAGCTGCTCATCCCGTCCACTTTTCATGCCGACGGGCTCGATGTCGCCACGGTCGAGGAGCATGGCACAACGCTCAATCTGCTTGGCTTCGACGTGGCAGCGATTTCCCCCTTCGCGCTGGCGGTACGCGCGGTCCCGTCCATGCTGGCCGACGCCGACGCCCCGGAGCTTGCGCGGGCGGTGTTGCGGGACATCCGAGAATACGGGGCGAGCCGGGTGCTGACCGAACGCCGCGACGAGCTGCTGGGGACCATGGCGTGCCACGGCGCGGTGCGCGCCAACAGGGCGCTGACGATTGCCGAGATGAACGCCTTGCTGCGTGAAATGGAAGAGACCGAGCGCTCCGGCCAATGCAACCA
>DATHJM010000260.1:0-5974 GCA_035489775.1 Burkholderiales bacterium | reverse complement strand
ATCCTCGCCTGCGGCAACGACAACCTCTACCGCAAATTCTGCGAGGCGGCGGGCCGGCCCGAACTCGCGGACGACCCGCGCTTCGCGACCAACGGCAAGCGCGTGGAGAACCGTGTCGAGATGGCGCGGCTGCTCGCGCAGGTGTTCGCGCAGCGCACCACGCGCGAATGGGTCGGGCTGCTGGACGCGGCGGGCGTCGCGAACGGGCCGATCAACGACGTCGCGCAGGTGTTCGAAGAGCCGCAGGTGAAAGCGCGCGGCGTGAAAATCGAGCTCGAGCATGCGGTCGCCGGGAAGCTGCCGCTGGTGGCGAGCCCGATGCGGTTCTCGGGGACTCCGCTCGAGCACAGGCTCGCGCCGCCGGTGCTGGGGCAGCACACCGGGGAGATCCTGCGCGAGGTGCTGCGCCTGAGCGAAAGCGAGATCGCCAGGCTGCGCGCCGATGGCGTAATCTAGGGGCGCGCGCCGCAGTTCAAGGAGAATTTGAGGAGAAGAGGCGAGTTTCAAGATGGGTTTCCCCTCCTCTCTTGAGGAGGGGCGCCGGCGAAGCCGGCGGGGTGGTACGGTCGATCGAGTGTGCTCACCACCCCGGCGCTTCGCGCCACCCCTCCTTGAAAAGGAGGGGAAATAAATTGGGGGGAGCCATGGCCGCACCGGGCAACAGGCGTTCCGCAATCATCACCGCCGCCGTGATGATCGCGGGCTCGCTCGCCTGGATCGCCGGGATCTCGCTGTCGGGGCTCGAAGGCTCGCGCGGCTTTTTCGGCAAGGGCCCGCTGATCGCCGACGCCAACCTGATTCTCGAGATTTTCCTCGTCGCGGGGATCACCTACGGGTTCCTGCTCGCGCGCCGCGGCAGCATCGAAGCGCACCAGATCAACCAGACGACCTGGGTGATCCTCAACATCTGCCTGATCGCGCTCGTCATGGCGGGCTCGATGCAGGACGTGAGGATCGCAAAAACCGCGGACCTCGCCAACTGGCGCACCGGCGTGACCTGGCTGCACGCGACGCTCGGATTGCTCACCGCGCTCGCCGGACTGTGGATCGTGCTGCAGATGAACAACGTGCTGCCGCGCGGCCTGCATGTAGTCGCGTGGAAAAACCTGATGCGCGCGGCCTTTGCAGGCTACTGGCTGACCGCGCTTCTCGGCTTCACCACCTACTACTTCTGGTACATCGCATGAGACGATTCGCCGCGACCCTTCTCGCCTCTTTCGCCGCCCTGTGGCCGGCGCTGCCCGCCGCGCAGCACGGCGCAAAGCCGGAAATCAACTCGCCTTTCCTCGTCAACCCCGACGTCGCGCGCTGGAGGAAGGGTTTCGAGAACGAGGGTCGCGAAGTCTACGCGAAGAGGAACGAGATCCTCGCGGCGACAGGCGTGAAGCCGGGAATGGCGGTCGCCGACATCGGCGCCGGGACCGGGCTCTTCACCATGCTCTTCGCCCAGGCGGTAAAGCCGGGAGGGCGCGTCTACGCGGTGGACATCTCGCAGGCCTTCATCGAGCATATCGGCGAGCGCGCCAGGGCGGAAGGGCTGGACAACGTCACGACCATCCTCACGAAGGGCACCGGGACCGAGCTGCCCGAGGCCTCGGTCGACCTCGTGTACACCTGCGACACCTACCACCATTTCGAGCGCCCGGGCGAGACCCTGCAATCGATCCGCAGGGCGCTGCGCCCGGGCGGCCGCATGGTGGTGATCGACTTCGAGAAGATCCCGGGAGAGACGCACCAGCAGCGCATCGACCACACCCGCGCGGACAAGCAGACCGCGATCAGGGAGATCGAGGCCGCCGGCTTCCGCTTCGTCGAGGAGAAGAAGCTGATGCGCGAGAATTATTTCGTCGTGTTCCAGCGGCCCTGAGCGACCACCCCGCCGGCTTCGCCGGCACCCCTCCTCGACGAGGAGGGGAAGGCGTCAGAGGAACGTGATCAGCATCCGCGTCGCCATCACGTAGAACAGCACCGCGAAAATCCGCTTCAGCCACACCGTCGGCAGGCGGTGCGCGGCTGCCGCGCCCAGCGGCGCCACCAGCATGCTCGCCACCACGATCCCCCCGAGCGCCGGCAGGAACACGAAGCCGACGCTATGCGGCGGCAGGCCCGTTTCGCGCAGGCCGGTGGCGATGAATCCGATCGTTCCCGAGAGCGCGATCGGAAAACCGATCGCCGCCGCGGTGCCGATCGCCTGGAGCATCGGAACGTTGCACCAGAGCATGAAGGGCACGGTCATGAACGCGCCGCCGATCGCCGCGAACGCGGAGAGCGCGCTCACCAGGAAACCGAAGACGAACATCCCAGCGAAGCCGGGCGGCTGGCGCGAAGCCTTGGGATTGCGGTCGAGCAGGAGATTGGTCGCGGCGATGTAGATGACCGCGGTGAAGAGCGCAGCGAAAATCAGCGGCGGAATGAAGCTCGCGATCCACGACCCGACCAGGCCACCAGTGAGTATCCCCGGGGTCATGTTGCGCGCGATGTCCCAGCGGATCGCGCCGCGCGCCGCATGCGCGCGCACACTCGCCACCGAGGTGAACAGGATGGTCGCCATTGCCGTTCCCACGGCGAGATGCAGGATGTGGGCCTTGGGCAGCCCCTGCGCTTCGAAGAGCCACACCAGGAGCGGCACCATGATCGCCCCGCCGCCGATGCCCAGCATCCCGGCGAAGAAACCGACTGCCGCTCCGATAGCGGCATAGCTGAGCCACCACTCCACGTCAGGCCGCCGTCTCTCTCTCCCCCGCACGCGGGGGAGAGGGGATCTTCCTGTTTGTCGTCACGCCATTTCCGTCGGCGCGATCACGCCTTTTCCGCCATCCAGGCGCGCACTTGCGTCTTCTCGGCCGTGGTCATGTGCAGCCCGCACTTGGTGCGCCGCCACAGCACGTCCTCGGCCTCGCGCGCCCATTCGTTCTTCACGAGGTAATCGATCTCGCGCTCGTAAAGACCGCCGCCGAAGTTCCGGCCGAGCCCCCGCTCCTCGTGCGCGTCCCCGATGATTTCCTCGGCGAGCGCCCCGTGCCGGCGGAGCACGCGCGTAAGCCACAGCTTCGGCAGGCGCGGAAAGCGCCTGCGGTAATCGAGGAACAGCCCGCGAAAGCTGAGTCCGTCCAGATTCCCGCCGGGGAGGGGCTCGGTGTGCGTCCACGCGGGCTTGAGGGGAAAACGCGCGGAGAGCTTTTCCATCGCCTGCTCGGCGAGCTTGCGATAGGTGGTGATCTTGCCGCCGAACACCGAAAGGACCGGCGCGGCGTTCGGCTCCGCTCCCGTGTCGAGCAGCAGGTGGTAATCGCGCGTCACCGCCGATGGATCTTCGCTGCCGTCGTCGTAGAGCGGGCGCACGCCCGAATAGCTCCACACCACCATGCCGGGAGTGATCGGCTTCTCGGCGTAGCGGCTTGCCGCTTCGCAAAGGTAGTCGATCTCCTTGCGCGAGATCCGCGCCCGGTAGTCGTCGCGCGTGACCGGCACGTCGGTCGTGCCGACGAGCGTGAACTGCCGCTCGTAGGGAATCATGAAGATCACGCGCCTGTCGGGGTTCTGCAAAATGAACGCGTGGCGCTCCTCGTGGATGCGCGGCACGACGATGTGGCTGCCCTTCACCAGGCGCACCGTCGCGGGAAGCCTGATCTTGAGCGCCTCGTCGAGCACCTGCCTCACCCAGGGCCCGGCGGCGTTCACGATCGCGCTCGCTTGCACCGTGCGGCTGCCCCCGTCGCCGTTCAGCGTCGCGGCCCACTCCGATCCCTCGCGACGCGCCGACACGAACCGGGTGTGGGTCATGATGGTCGCGCCGTGCGCGGCGGCCGAGCGCGCGTTGAGCACCACCAGGCGCGCGTCGTCCACCCAGCAGTCGTAGTAGACGAAGCCGCGCTTGAACTCGGGCTTGAGGCCGGCGCCGTAGCGCTCGTCGGCGAGCCGGACGCCCTTCGACCGCGGCAGCGTGCTCCTGGCGCCGAAGCCGAACATGCGGTGGCCGAGATGATCGTAGAGGAACAGGCCGGCGCGGATCACCCACGCGGGCCGCAGGTGCGATTCGTGCGGCAGCACGAACTCGAGCGGCCAGACGATGTGCGGGGCGATCCTGAGCAGCGTTTCGCGCTCGGCGAGCGCCTCGGCGACGAGGCGGAATTCGAAATACTCGAGATACCGCAATCCGCCGTGGATGAGCTTGGTCGAGGCCGACGAGGTCGCCGAGGCGAGATCGCCCTGCTCGACCAGCAGCACTTTGAGGCCGCGCCCGGCGGCATCGCGCGCGATTCCCGCGCCGTTGATGCCACCGCCGATGACGAGAAGGTCGTAACGATCCAAGAGAAGGGCTGCGTTAGGGGCCGCGGCCGGCGCGTACCGGTCCGCAGCGATTATAGCGGCGGAGTCCGGCGTTCGCTTGCATTACAGGATGGCAGACGCTTCGCTCGCGGCGCACTTGCCTCAAAATACGCGCTGTGCAGCGCACCGTCCTCATCCCCCTCATCGTCGCCTGCTCCCTGTTCATGGAGAACATGGACTCGACGGTGATTGCGACTTCGCTCCCGGCCATCGCGGCCGATATCGGCGAGAACCCGCTCGCGCTCAAGCTTGCGCTGACCTCCTATCTGGTCGGCCTCGCGGTATTCATCCCGATCAGCGGCTGGGTGGCCGACCGCCTCGGCTCGCGCACCGTGTTCGCGAGCGCCATCGTCGTGTTCGTCGGCGGATCGCTGCTGTGCGCCGTGTCGGGCACGCTCGCCGCCTTTGTCGCCGCGCGCTTCCTGCAGGGCATCGGCGGGGCGATGATGGTGCCGGTCGGGCGCCTCGTTCTGCTGCGCGCCGTGCCGAAGAACGAGCTCATCGCCGCGCTCAACTACCTCACCATTCCGGCGTTGCTGGGGCCCGTGACCGGGCCGGCGCTGGGCGGAGCGATCACGCTGTATTTTCACTGGCGCTGGATCTTCCTCATCAACCTGCCGATCGGCGTGCTGGGGTTGTACCTCGTTCTGCGCCACATTCCGAACGTGAAGGAGCCCGAAATGCCGGCGCTGGATCTCACCGGATTCGCGCTCACGGGAGTCGGGCTGTCGGTGCTGATGCTGGGACTGTCTTCCCTCGGCGGCCACCTCCTCCCCGGAAAAATCACCGCGGCATGCATCATCCTGGGAGCGCTCGCGCTCGCGGCCTATCCCTGGCACGCGCGGCGCGTGGCGCATCCGGTGATCGACCTGTCGCTGTTGAAGCTGCCGACCTTCAACACGGGCGTCCTCGCGGGGAGCCTGTTCCGCATCGGCGTCGGCGCGACGCCTTTCCTGCTGCCGATGCTGCTGCAGGTCGGCTTCGGGATGAATCCGCTGCAATCGGGGCTGCTCACCTGCGCGAGCGCCGTCGGCGCCATGTTCATGAAGACACTGACCACGATCATCCTCAGGCAATTCGGATTCCGCAAGGTGCTCACGGTCAATGCCCTGGTCGCCTCCGCCGCCATCGGCGTGTTCGGCCTGTTTACCGCGGCGACGCCGCACACCGTGATCTTCCTGGTGCTGCTCGTCGCCGGCTGCGTGCGCTCGCTGCAGTTCACTGCCCTGCAGGCGATCTCGTTCGCCGAGGTGACGCGCGAGACCATGAGCCAGGCGTCCAGCATCGCCAGCATGGCGCAGCGCCTCGCGCAAAGCCTCGGCATCGCGCTCGGCGCCTATGCGCTGCAGGTCTCGAGCCTCGCGCTGGGGCACACCGATGTCGTCAGCGCCGATTTCGCGCCGGCCTTCGTCGCGGTGGCGCTGCTGTCCGCGGTGTCGCTGTTCTTCCACGCCGCGCTCCCCGCCGATGCGGGCGCGGAAGTGTCCGGGCACGGCAGGAGCAGGCAGTAGCCGGCCGGGAAGCTCACGCCGAACGGAACGTCGCGCTCACCGCGACGCCATCGCCCGAGGGGAGATTGCGCGCGCGGATCTGCCCGCCGTGGAATTCCGCGATGAGCCGCGCGATGTAGAGGCCCAGGCCGAGG
>DATHJM010000259.1:0-3573 GCA_035489775.1 Burkholderiales bacterium | reverse complement strand
TCGGGCGACTTTATGATGTGGGCGCCGGTGGACCACAGCGCTATCTGCTTGGAGATGAGGAGCGATATGAATGCGCCGCCAAAACCCATCAGCAGCGAAAACCACAGCAGCGATTCGAGATCGAGGCCGTTTTCCGTGAGGAACCGGTCCACGCCGAGCACGCTCGCGACGACCGACAGCAGCAGCACCACGGCCAGGTTGGTGGCGATGAAGAGAAGGATGCGTTTCATGGTAGCGGCAAGGTGGGGTCGTAATCCGGGGATTTCAAGCGGGCGCGGATGCCATCAGGCCCGCGATTGTATCCCACAAAAACAAAAAGGCGGGAGGTCCCGCCTTTCTGGTCTTGCGCGGCCCGTGGGCCGGTGGTGCTTCAGCTCTTCGTTTCGGCCTTCTTGCCCTTGGCCTTCGCCTTCTTCTTGCCGCTGTCGGCCTTCGCCTTGGAGGGCTGGGCCGGCTTCGCGGGCGTGGCTTTCTGGGCCGGTGTCGCCGGTGTCGCGGCTTGCGCCGGCGTTGCCGGAGTGGATTTCTGCATCTGCGCGGTCGCGTTGAACGCCGTGGTGGCGAACGCTGCGGCGATAACTACTGCGATCAGCTTTTTCATTTGGAACCTCGTTAAGAGTTGATGTCCATTTACTGCGGACATGCATCCAATAACGTCAGCGCAACGCAAGCGTTGACCCCGCGCCCAAATGATCTTGTCGCCCGCGGGCGACATCGTACAATTGGTAACAATGCAGACGGAAAAACCCAAGCTCGGTTTTATCGGCGCGGGCCGCGTCGGCACCGGGCTCGCGTCGGCATTCGTTCGCGCCGGAATCGGGGTCGTCGCCGTCGCGAGCCGGAGCGCCGCTTCCGCGCAGGTGCTCGCGAAGCGCCTTCCGGGCGCGCGCGCCTGCGCGCCGCAGGAAGTCGCCGACCGCGCGGACATCGTTTTTCTCACCGTGCCCGACGACGCGATCGAAGCGGTCGCCTCTGGAATCAAGTGGCGCTCGGCCTCGGCCTGCGTGCACTGCAGCGGCGCTGCGGAGCTCGACGTGCTGAAAAAAGCCGCTGCCGACGGCGCGTTCGCGGGAGGTTTTCACCCGCTGCACATGTTCGGGGAAGCGGGAGAGTCTCCCGGCGCGCTCGCGGGCAGCGCGATCGCGCTCGCCGGCCCGGATGCGCTCGTCGATGAGCTCGAGCGGCTCGCGCGCTTTCTGGACGCCAGGCCGCTGCGCCTGCCCGAAGGCGGGCGGGCGCTGTATCACGCCGCGGCCAATTTCTCCGGCGCCTTCGTCATCGCCCTCGTCCAGGAAACGATCGCGCTGTGGGGCAAGCTCGGCATCGCGGAAGCCGACGCGCTCGCTGCGCTCCTTCCTCTTCTGCGCGGCACCGCGGACAACGTCGAGAAACTGGGCGCCGCGGGCGGCCTGGGAAGCGCGATCGCGCGCGGCGATATTGGCACGTTACGCAAACACCTCGACGTGCTGGCGAAGGAAGCGCCCGATTCGCTCGAGCTCTATCGCATCCTGAGCCTGCGCACCATTCCGCTCGCGCTCGCCAAGGGCACGCTCGATCCGGAGGCGGCGGAAGAGATCACGACGCTCCTGCGGTCGCGCGGGACTTGACCTTCCGCGCGACCTGTCGCACAGATAGCAAATTCGGGCATCATGGACGGCGTCGAAATGAACGGTCCAGGACCATGCTGAAGATCCTATTCGCCGCGGCACTCGCCGCCGGCATCGCCGCTGCATCCGCTCAGACTCCCGCCCCGCAACCCGCCTCCGTCCAGTTGAAGGCGCTCCTCGACGACGATCTCGCAGCCGTTTTCCGCCGCTCGCCCTGGCAGGCGACGGTGCGCGGGGTCCCCGGTTACGACCACCTCCTCCCGGACCTGTCTTTCGCCACGCTGGAGAAGGAGCGTGCCCGTGAACGTGACGCGCTGGAGCAGCTGAAGGCGATCGACGCCAGGGCGCTGCGCGGGCAGGACCGCGTCTCCTATGGGCTGCTGCGCGACAAGATGGAGGCGAGCGTGGAGGCGCAGCTCTTCACGCGCGCCGAGGGCCTTATCCTCTCGACGCTCGGAGGCGTGCAGAATGCAATGCCGCGCATGGCGCAGACCACGCCCTTTCGGACCGCGGACAACTATCGCGACTTCATCAAGCGCATCAGCGCCACGCCGAAGTTTGCTCTGGAGACCATCGAACGGCTGCGCGCCGGGATGAAGAGCGGATGGCTGAGCCCGGTCCCCGTGCTCGATCGCGTCGTGGCCGCAATCGATGCGCATGTCGTGGACAACGTGGAAGACAGCACGCTTCTCACTCCTTTCAGGAATTTCGCGAGCGGCGTTCCCGAGGACGAGCGCACGGCACTGACCGCTGCGGCCCGGCGCGCCATCGCGGAGGACTACCAGCCGGCGCTGCGCCGGTTCAAGGCGTTCATCGTGAACGAATACCGGCCCAGGGCGCCGCAAGTGGCGGGGCTCGCGGCATTGCCCGGCGGTGCCGAGTACTACGAGTTCCTCATTCGTACGCAGGTGGTCCGTGGGATGAAGGCGGCGGAAGTTCACCAGCTGGGCCTGCGCCAGGTCGAGCGCCTGCGCAGGGAGATCGGGGGGATTGCGCAGCAGACTGGCTTCAAGGGCACTACCGACGCGTTCATCGAAAGCCTGAGGACGGACAAGAAATACTTCTTTGGTTCGTCGGACTCCGTCCTCAGCGCCTACCGTGAAGTCGGCAAGCGAATCGATCCGCAGTTGCCGAAGCTGTTCCATGCGACTCCTCGCATGCCCTATGCAGTTCGAGCCATGACGCCGTCCGAGTCGGCCAGCAGCACGGCCGCCAACTACATGCCCGGATCGCTTGCGCTCGGCACAAGCGGCTACTTCACGATCAACGCGCTCGGGTACAAGAACGAGGCGACGTGGCGGACCGAGACGCTCTTCGTGCACGAAGCCGTGCCGGGCCATCACATGCAAGTCGCGCGAGCGGCGGAGATGGAGAAGCTCCACCCATGGCGCTCGATGGGAAGCCGGAACGTGGCGTACAGCGAGGGCTGGGCGCTCTACGCGGAGAAGCTCGGGTTCGATCTCGGCCTCTACAAGGATCCCCTCCAGCACTACGGGCACCTGCAGGCCGAGCTCTTTCGCGCCGCGCGGCTCGTCGTCGATACCGGCATCCATGCGTACAACTGGTCGCGCGACAGGGCCATCGCGTACATGGGAGGGCAGGGTGGCCTGGACCAGGATTTCGCCGTGAGCGAAGTCGATCGCTACTTCTCCAATCCTTCGCAGGCCCTCGGATACATGCTCGGCCAGCGCAAGTTCCTCGAGCTGCGCGCCCGCGCGGAGAAGATCCTCGGTCCGAAATTCGATGTGCGCGATTTCCATGCCGTCGTGATCGACAGTGGCACGCTCCCCCTCGCCGTGCTGGAGAAACTCGTCGACGAGTGGATCGCGGCCGGCGGCGGTCGCCCCGCGTACTCGGGCACAGGGTGATCCTCACGTAAGGTGGCCATGCGACCGGGCGACGCCGGAGCGGCAAGCGGCATTCATCGATCATCTCGCGCTGAAGCGCTATGGTACCGACTGGCGGC
>DATHJM010000258.1:0-13948 GCA_035489775.1 Burkholderiales bacterium | reverse complement strand
CAGCATGTACGTCATGTGCTTCCTCGGATTTGCGCCTATCGGCAACTTCACCGCAGGAGCGCTCGCCGAATTGATCGGGGCCCACTGGACTCTATTCGGATGCGGCATCATCGTGGTTCTGGCAGGAGGCGCCTTTGCCCTGGGTCTCAAGAGCTGGGCGCAGGCCGTGAGGCCAGTTTACCTCAGGCAGGGAATCATCCAGGAACCGCGGGAGTAGGCTGCGATCAGGTCGGCCGATCGAACAAAGACCGGTCACTTCTTCTTCATCAAAAAGGTGAAGACCATGTCGGCTTCATCGTGCGAGAGCAGCTGATTGCCGGTCTGCTTCGCGAAGGCCTGAAAGTCCTTCACCGAGCCCGGATCCGTGGCAAGGACCCGAAGTACCTGCCCGCTCCCCAGCTCCGCCAAGGCTTTCTTGGCGCGCAGGATGGGCAGTGGACAATTGAGGCCGCGCACATCCAGATCCTTGTCGAAAGTCGCCATCGTTGCTCGCATTCACCCGAAGGGCGGAAACTATATACCAAACCGTATTCTTGATGAAGCCACGCTGCCCGTATCCGTGCGCCGATCCTATCGTTCGCATACGACGCCCTGATCGCCGGGTTGCTTAAACTGTTTGCGATACTTAAACTGGGACGCCGATAGGGGGCACCTTCAGCGAGGAGCGGCTTTGGCCAAGGAATTGCCACCACCTGACCCGAAATGGCTGGTATACGTCGCCAGTCTTCCCATGGAGGATCCCGCGGCCCGGATGCGGCTGCTACGCACGCTCGAATCCATGGGCTGCGCGGTGCTGCGCGAGGGCGTCTATCTGCTGCCGGACAACCCCGCGAATCGGCAAGGCCTGAAGCGTCTGTCCGAGCACATGAGCCGGATCAGCGGCTCGGCGCATATCCTGCAGGTGACGAATCTGGATGCTCAACAAGGACAGGCATTCCGGTCGCTCTTTGACCGGGCGGGAAAATACGAGGAACTGATCAAAGCCGTCAAGGGGCTGCGCGCCGGTTTCGGAATTTCAGAGCCCAGCGCGATCGCCCGAGTTCTCAACAAGCAGCGGCGTGAATTCGAAGCGATCAGCGCGCTCGATTTCTTTGACTCACCGGTAAAGGAGCAGGCGGCGCAAGCGCTGCGCGATACGGAGGGCGAGGTACGGAAAAGGATGTTTCCAGACGCTCCCAACTCCGGTCGCCTGACCCAGACGGGGCGCTATTACTTCAAGCGCAGTTGGGCGTCACGCAAGCCCCTGTTGGCCGACCGGCTCGCCTCCGCCTGGCTCATCCGGCGTTTCATCGACCCGGAGGCGACCTTGATGTGGATGGAAAAGACTCAACAGTGCCCTTCGACTGCGGTCGGGTTCGGTTTCGAAGGCGCGACTTTTTCCAACAGCAAGGACAAAGTGACATTCCAGGAGCTGCTTGGGAAATTTGGCCTGGACAATAACGAGACACTCACTAGAATCGGGGCGCTCGTGCATTATCTCGATACGGGCGGTGCGCCGGTCGCCGAGGCTGCCGGAGTCGAAACACTGCTCGAAGGCGCGCGCCGTCGCTGCAACAGCGACGAAGAACTGTTCACCGAAAGCGAGAAAACGTTCGATCTTCTCTACGAAGCCTACTTCGACGCGCCGGGTAAAGACCCCGTTCCCCACTACCGATCCTGAAGCGCGGGAAGCGTTTTTCAAGGTCCTTTGGCGGTTTTTTTCTCTTCGGCCTGCAGCGAGCGCAGATCTCGCAAGCGGGCCTCGACGGCAGAAAGTTGGTAGAAATCACCGTCCCCGCTTTTCTGCGCGAGCTGGAGCTGCTCGATTGCGGCCGGCAGCGTACCCTGCAGAACGTAGGTCTCTGCAAGCGCCTGATGGTGCAACAGGCGTTTGCCCGATGCTTCATAGGATTTGGCCTGCAGGGCGTACATGCGGGTATCCCGCGGGTAGCTTTTCACCAGATCCGCAAGCCAGGCAAGCGCGGCCTGGTGCTGTCCCATCCCCTGCAGCACCTCCACATAGGCGTAGTGAAGCGGCCGATAATTGGGAGCGCGAGCGAGGGCTGCACGCAGCACGTCGCGAGCTCCCGCCGGATCGCCGGCGCCGAGACGCACCCGTGCCATCAGCAGCTCCACCATGGGGTGCGTCCCGAGGAGCTTGCGCACTGTCTCGACTTCGGATGCGGCCTGTGGAAAATCGCGCGCCCTTGCCAGAGCGCTGGCCAGGCCGTAGCGCGCGCCGGCCTCCTCTGCATAGCGGTGTTCGCGCACCAGTTCACTGAAATGCGCGACGGCCTCGCGCGGCAGCCCTTGTTCAGCGCGCAGCCTCGCTCGCGCGAGATGAAACTCGATGCTATCGGGCGCCTGCTTGTATACCGCCGTCTGGGCGCGATTCTGCATATCGGCAATGCGCTCGCTGGTAAGAGGGTGCGTGCGCAGATAGGCCGGCGCGTTGTTCTCATACAGGCGAGTCGCTTTCTGCATGCGTTCGAAGAACGAGCCCATGCCGCCGACATCAAAGCCCGCCTGCTGGAGAAATTGAAAGCCGATCCGGTCAGCCTCGCGTTCGAAGTCACGGGTGTAATTGAGCTGCGATTGAATGCTGGTCGCTGATGCACCGACGATGACCGCCTGAGCCAAGTCGGGATGGGAGCGCGCAGCCAGAATTCCAAGAACCATCGCCGCAAGAGTGGGAATCGACATCTGTTCCTGTTTCCCCAGCAGGCGGGCGATGTGGTGCTGGGTCACGTGAGCCACCTCGTGGGCAAGCACGCCGGCGAGTTCGGACTCCGTTTGCGCCGCGAGCAAGAGGCCGGTGTGCACCCCCACGAATCCCCCAGGCATCGCAAAAGCGTTGATGGTGCTGTCGCGCACCATGAAGAACTCGAAGTCCTGACGCACCTCGGGGCTCGCAGCCACGATCCGACGTCCGATCTCGTTCACGTACTCGGTAAGCTCCGGATCGTCGAGAAAGCTCGGTTCGCGCAAGCGAATTTCCCGCATCGCCTGCTCCCCGATCTTGCGCTCGAGGTAGGGCGACAGCAGCGCACCGGATGTGTCACCCAGCTCCGGCAGGGTCTGCGCCTGTACCTGCGGAACCAACAAAGCGAGACTCAGGCAGACGGCGGGGATTCTCATGGATAATATGATACCGCTCTCCGGGTTCGGTTCCCGGACGCGTCGCTTTATATACAGACCTGCGTGTCGCTCGAAGGCGGGAGAATGAATAGTTCAAGAAAATTGAGCCATTTCGACAGTTCCGGGCAGGCCCACATGGTGAACGTCGGGGACAAACCCGAAACGCGTCGCGTCGCGCGCGCCAGCGGCGCGATCCGCATGGCCTCCTCGACCTTGAAGCTCATCCTCGCTGGTGGCGCCAAGAAAGGCGATGTCCTCGGGGTGGCCCGGGTCGCGGCGATTCAAGCGGCCAAGAGAACAGGCGAGCTGATCCCTTTGTGTCATTCACTCGGACTTACCCGAGTCGCAGCGGAGTTCGCGGCGGAGAAGCGCCGGCCTGCGATTCGACTCGTGGTGACCGTCGAGACGATCGGCCGCACGGGAGTGGAGATGGAGGCGCTGGCAGCGGTCAGCGTAGGACTGCTCACGATCTACGATATGTGCAAATCGGTGGACCGCGCCATGATTATCGAGGACATCAAGTTGCTTGAAAAATCCGGCGGCCGTTCCGGGCACTTTCGCAGGGCGCAGGCGTGATCGCCGTCGCTGCGGACAATTCGCGCAATCCAATCACTGCCCTCATTGAGCGCGTCAGGGCCGTCCCTTCCCGGACGGAAAGTCAGCCCTGGAGGATTCCAGGCGCCTGATCTCGAGATATGCTGCTTTGAAACCGAAATCGGACGCGCGTTCGTACTCTTCTTTGGCTTCCTGAGTCCGGCCGAGGCCCTCCAGGACCAGTCCGAGGCGGTGGTGCGCAATCCCGCTCTTGGGCTGCAGCTCGACTGCTCGACGCAGGTAGGGAAGCGCCAGGTCATATTGTCCCAGCAGGAAATGAATCACTCCGCGGGCGTAATGACAGTGAGCCGTGTCCGGGTACTGGGCCAGGCACTTTTCCGCAGTCTCGATGGCTTTGTCCGGCCGCCCTCCGTACACGTATTCCCTGGCCAGCACGTACAGGGTGCGCGAGCCCCAGGGAACGGGCTTTGACGGAAGCTTGGCAACCGCGTCCTCCCAGAGAAGAAAAGAGCTGGAGAAGGTGACCAGGCGGTCATGGGCCTGGTAAAAAAGCAAGGGAATGGCCAGCACCGACGCGGCCAAGGCTGCCCGGAGAGGGAACGCGCTCAGCGTCGCCGCGACTGCTATCAGGATCCCAGGGCCCCACAGATAGCTCCGGTAAAGCACCAAGGGTTCCTGGAATCGCGCGGTGCTGAACTCGGCCAGGAAAAGAACCCAGGTGTAGAGCATGCCGAACCCGGCGATACCCGCCCTGCCGCGGCGCCGCAGGAGCAAGAATCCGAGGACGCCGAAAGCAAGGAAGGCGGAGACTTTCACGAGGATCCAGCCCGCCGACCATGTCTGGAGAAAATCCACCCGGATGTCGATCGACATCGCCCCCGTATCGGGCCAGAGCCACAATGCAAGGTACTTGAAGAACAACCCTGCCTGAGTGACGGCGCTCATCGCCCAAGCGAAATCCGCGACCGCATGCCCGAAGACGCCCTCGAGCTGGTTGGCGACGGCACCGAAATCCGGTTCGTACGCCCTGCCGATCAGCCACGTTCTGAACAGCGTCACAAAAATCGCCGCGGGCGCGCAGGCAAGCAAATAGATTGCGGCGTGGCGAACGGCGAAACGCCGGTCCGCGCCGACCAGCAACACGGCGAGCGCCGCCGCCCCGGGCAGCAGGATGCTGTGTTCCTTCGAGAGAACCGCAACGCTGTACATCAGCGCCGCGGACACTGCGTCGGCGTGCCGGCCCCGCGCAAGCCCCCGTATGAAGAGCACGATCGACAGTATCGAGAACAGCGTGGCGAGGACAATGGTCCGCTGGACCAGATATCCCGCTCCATACACGGCCACCGGATGAATGGCAAAGAGGGCCGAACCGATGAACGCCCACGCCGTGGCATTCGCCCCCGGCACGGATTCCGGGCGGTCTGCCGGGGCAGTTGCCCGGAGCAGATCGTAAATGAGTTTGTACAGTGCCAGAGCGCAAGCGACATGGAAGGCGAGGCTTACGATCCGGTGGGCCATCATGCTCCCGATTTGCACCTCCGTGACGGCGAGGGAGAAGTACGGGGGAAGCCTTGGCTCGAGACCGAATGGATGCGTGGCGTAGTACGCGAAGTTCTCTCCCGAGAAAAACACCCAGTCGTCGAAGACCCGCGGGTTTCCCAGGAATGGCCAGTAAAGGCCGCAGGCGAGCCCTGCGATCAGGCCGGCCGCGATCCAGGGCAGGAACCGCCTGATGGCGTTTGCGAACATAGGGAAAAAAAAAGGTACCCCGAAGGGTACCTTTTTGCGTTGCTTGAAGCTAGGCTACATTATCCGCGGCAAGAGCCCGGCAGAAACCTCGCGTTGAGGTTCGTACCGTCAACCGTTGCACCGCAGCGCCAGGCGAAGACGGTCAATCCGCCTACGTCGCCCTTCTGCAGCTTGGTGTTCGCGTCCTTCATCGGGACGAGCGTGACCACCTTGTCGTTGATGTTAGCGCCGGCAGCAAAGCCTTGGATCGTAACGGTAACCAAACCGTCTTGGTCCGTAGCGATTTCCTTCACGTACTTCGACGCTCCACCCGGCGTTGAGACTTCACAACCCCAACCGCCTGCGGTGATGGAAGCGCTGTTTCCGCTTTGGAAGATTTCGGTAATCGACGTGCGGCACGCGCTCGCGGCCAGGATCACCTCGGATATCTTGGCCCGGTTGCTGTAGTCTTGGTAAGCGGGCAGCGCGACGGCGGCCAGAATACCGATGATCGCAACCACGATCATCAACTCGATCAAGGTAAAGCCCTTCTGAATCGCTCTCATGGAGTCTCCTTCTTTATCACGCCGATATGGCGTTGGGTCTCTAAGAGCAAGTCGCATGCCGATCCCGGATCAAACAGCATAACAATATGATTGTATTGATATTACGATGTTTCCTCGAAGACAAATCCGGTGACGGAAAGGCGATTCCAATCCAAAATACGGCATAGTCTGACGCCGCACGTCACCGCGATGATCCCACGGATTCCCGGGGATTCAAGCGACCCGCGGCGCTCCTTGGGTGAGACATACCGGGCCAAGCTTGATCAAGGAGCGAATCCCGGTATCTTGCTGTGGTCGATCTCGTCGATCTGATCGGGGTCCAGGAATTGCTCGGCGTAGCGCAGGTAGATCTTGTTGCGGACAAATATGTCGAACAGGTCCGGGTCGATGTGCCCGTTCAACTTGAAATTTCCGAGGATCTTCAGCGATTCGGAAAGCGTCTTGCCGCGCTTGTAAGGCCTGTCCTTGGCAGTCAGGGCCTCGAAAATATCGGCGATCCCCATGACCCTCGCTTGCACTGACATCTGCTCCTGCTTCAGTCCACGAGGGTAACCCTTCCCGTCCATGCGCTCGTGGTGACCCCCGGCGTATTCCGGCACGTTACGCAGGTGCTTCGGCCAAGGCAGGGCTTCCAGCATCTTGATGGTAGCAACGATGTGATGATTGATCGTCTGTCGTTCTTCACTGGTCAGCGTGCCGCGCGCGATCGTGAGATTCCTGATCTCGTCCTGGGTGAGGAAATCGGCCGTCCCGCCCGAGACGTCGATCCACTTGTAGCCGGTCCCGATGAGGTTCACGCGGTCCCGCAGGTCCGGCGACATGACTTCCCCACCGACGTTGCAGTGACGCAGGAATTCACGGTCGCTCTCGAGTTGACGCAGGCTGTCCCGCAGGGTCTGGTCGATCTGTGCCAACCGCTCGCGCGCGGCAACTTCGTCGCGCCCGGATTGGCGCAGCAGCTCGATCTTGCGTTTCATTACCTCGATTTCCAAGTCGCGTTTCAGCACCTCGAAACGCGTGTCCACGAGATTGATCCGGTCGAAGATCGTTTCCAGCTTGGTCGCCTTGTCCACCACGTGCACGGGTGTAGTCACCTTCCCGCAGTCATGCAGTAGCCCCGCTATCTTTAGCTCGTAACGGTCCTTCTCGCTCATGTTGAAACTGCGGAGCGGCCCCTCGTTGGTTTCGCTGGCCGCTTCGGCAAGCATCATGGTGAGCACCGGGACGCGTTGGCAGTGCCCTCCGGTGTACGGGGATTTCTCGTCGATCGCGGTGTTGATGAGCTCGATGAAGGACTCGAACAGCTCCTCCAATTGATTGATGAGGTGTCGATTTGTGAGCGCGATGGCAGCCTGAGACGCAAGCGATTCCGCCAAGCGCTGGTCCGAGTGCGAGAAAGGACCGATTTCGTTCGTCGCCGGATCTCTGCTGTTGATGAGCTGGAGGACGCCGATGATTTCACCCTCGTGGTTCTTCATCGGCACGGTGAGGAACGCCTTCGAGCGGTATCCGGTCTTCTTGTCGAAATTGCGCGTTCCGGAGAAATCGAAGCCCTCCTCCGTATACGCATCGGCGATATTCACCGTCTTGCCGGTCAAGGCGGTGTACGCGGCGACCATCTGGTTGTTGGGTGTTCCGTCCTTTCCGTAGAGGTGCACCGGGTAGAACGGTATCGGGTTGCCGGTGGTGCCGCCCATCGCGATGCCCATCGACTCGTTTCGCATGATCGCAAACCTGAGCTGCGGCCCTTCGTCGGAGGGCTCCAGCACGTACAAGGTGCCGCCCGCTGCGCGCGTGACCGCCTTGGCCGCAAGAAGGATTTTCTCGAGCAGGTGGTCGATATTCTTTTCCTGGGACAGGGCCGCGCCTATCTCGTTGAGCTGCTCAAGGCGCCGGAACAGATCTTCAAAGGTCTCCAAGAACAATCCCCCGGTCTGGGCGGCGGCCGGCATGGAGCAAGCCGCTACTTGATGCAGACCGCGCGCACCTGCGGCATATCGGTAATACCCTGAAGTACCTTTTCGATCCCATCCATCTTCAAGGTTCGCATACCTTCCTCGAGACAGACCGCAAGGATTTCCGCGACACGGGAGTGTTCCTGGATCAGCTTCTTGATGGTATCGGAGGCGAGCAGCAGCTCGTGCAGGCCGACACGGCCCTTGTAGCCGGTATTGCTGCAGGCATCACAGCCCTTGGCTTTGTAGAGGGTAAACTGACCTTTATCGCCGGCGTAGCTTCTTGCCAAATCCCTGTAGACATTCTCGTAAGCGGACTTTGCGTCCCTCTTGAACGGCCCGGTGTTGAGCAGTTCGGAGCAGTATTCCTGGAGGATGTGCTTCATCTCGTCTGCGGCAGGCACGTAAGTCTGCTTGCATTTACTGCACAGCCGTTTGGCAAGCCGCTGCGCGAGGATCCCGAGCAGCGCGTCGGAAAAGTTGAAAGGATCCATGCCCATGTCGAGCAGCCGGGTGATCGACTCCGGAGCGCTGTTCGTGTGCAAGGTGGCGAATACGAGGTGGCCTGTCAGCGAGGCCTCGATGCCCGTGCCGGTGGTTTCCTTGTCGCGCATCTCACCGACCATGATGATGTCCGGGTCGGCACGCAGGAACGACCTCATCACGGTAGCGAAATCGAGGCCGGCCTTTTTGTTGACCTGAACCTGACGCAAGCCCTTCTGCGTGATTTCGACCGGATCCTCCGCCGTCCAGATCTTGGTATCCGGCGTGTTGAGAAAGCCCAGTACCGAGTGGAGTGTCGTTGTCTTGCCCGAGCCGGTCGGGCCGCAGACGAAGAACAGGCCGTAGGGCTTGCTCACCGTGTCTTTGAGCTTCGGCAGGTTCGAAGGCGAAAGGCCGAGGCTGTCCAAAGGGATGGGTTTCCCCGCCGCGAGAATACGCATGACTATGTCCTCGACGCCGCCCTGGGACGGGATCGTCGCCACGCGCAGCTCGATGTCGAGCGGACCGAATTTCTTGAATTTGATTTTTCCGTCTTGCGGTTTGCGCTTCTCGGAAATGTCGAGATCGCACATGATCTTGATGCGCGCCACGAGGGCGTTTCGGTAGGATCCCGGAACCTCGATGTAGGGAAACAGCGTCCCGTCCTTCCTCAGCCGGATCTCGGTCTTGGCTTTGCCCGGGTAGGGCTCGATGTGGATGTCCGACGCTCCCTGGTTGTACGCATCGATGATGATCTTGTTGACCAGCTTGACCAGTTCGTTGTCGGCCGCTGCGGACACATCGTCGTCGCCGCCCACCTCGACACCGACGACCTCGTCCTCTTCGAGGCCCGAGAGCATATCGCCGATGTCGCCCGTGTCGGCAGCCTCCGCCCCGTAGAACGCCTTGAGAGTTTCCTTGAACTCCTTGAGAGTCGTGACTCGATACGCGAGCTTGCGCCCCGGAAAGACATTCTGGACGATTCTGGAGCTCTTCACCCTCTCGGGGTCAAGGCAAAGGATGACCAAGCCTTCTTTCGCTTCCTCGATCGGTACCCACTGGTTGGATTCGACGTAGTCGCGCTTCAGGTTTTTCAGCAGATCCATCGGTTTGATGCGGTCGGGCTTGAACGGCTCGTGCGGCACCCCGAAAAACTTCGCCAGTGCCGCGCCGATTGCCGGCAGCTTGACCTGGAACTCCTCGATCAGCACCGTTTCTACGTCGACTGCCTTCTTGCGTGCCGAGCGGGCTGCGAGCTCGAGCTCCGCGGCCGAGATCACGGCATCGCTCACCAGAAAATCGTACTTTGTCTTGAGGACCTGCGGCTTCTGGCGCTGCTTGAGCGCGATGGCCAGCGTCTGGCAGAGCTCCGCCACACCCTCCTCGGCAAGCTGTCCGAACGGCACGCCGGCTTTGTTGTTGATCAGCTGGACCACGCCGACGATTTCGCTGCTGCCCGGCTCCGCAACCGGCGCGACCAGCATCTGCTTGGTGCGATAGCCGGTGCGCTTGTCGACTTCCTGCAGGAAGCGCAGGTTCGGGTTGTGCGCCTTGAGCTCGCCCTCGTCGTAGACGTCCTTCAGGTTGAGCATTCTCTTCGACAATCCGACGTAGCCCGCGATCGAGTGTTCGGCGATCGGCAGTTTCAGGTCCTTGAAGGAGTTCAGGCCGGTCTTGACCTTGGAGACGATGGTCTGTTTGTCCTCGCCCACGGTATAGATCGTCAGCCGGTCGGCGTTGAAAAGGGTGCAAATATCGGCGCTGACTTCCAGCATGATTTCGTCCACGTTGCTCGTGGCGTGGATCTTGTTTGTGACGGTCTGGAGGTTCTTCTGAAACGTCAGCCGGCTGTTGACGTCAGAGGCCGCGCCCGAATGCGTTTGCAATACCGCGCTCATAGCCAGTCCACCTTAAGGTTCATCACCCCGAAATATCCCGATAATCAATTACTTTACCACTGTTCAGCCCGCATGGCTGACCCAGGAGCAACGTTGCCGCGTACGGGCCTGGATAAGTCCAATGCACCCCAAAAGGGGCCGCACTCACCGCTCCTTGCCAAGCGAAAACCGCGCCTGCCGCCATCCGGTCCGACCGCGGGCCCACAGGCGAAGCTCGGCGTGCGAGGCTTTCCCGTCATACTTTACGCTCCACGCTTGGCTTCCCCCCAAAGCCCGCCTGCGAGCAGGAACGCGCGGTACCCCCGCTGAGCGAGGAGAAATGCCGCGGCGGCGCTGCGTCGCCCGCTCTGGCAATAGAGCACGTATTCTTTTCCCTTGTCCAGGACGCCGAAAGCGTTGCGAATTTCCGACAGCGGAATATTGATGGCACCCGCAAGCTTGTCATATTGATATTCCGACGGGTAACGCACATCGACCCACTGGGCTCCATTGGCGATCTTGTCGCGCGCCTGCTCCGCCGATATGCGGTGCAGCAGCGGTTCCCGGAGGAGCTCGGCAAAATCCTTCCTGGATAGCCGCAGGAGCACCCCGTCGGTTTTCATCGTAACGGTGGCGTTGCGCTTGGCTTCCGACACCAGGGCTTCCTCGCCGAACGCGTCGCCGCTCTTCAGCTCGGCAAGCAGCATGGAGACGCCTCCGATCATGCGTTCGACCTTGCACCGGCCGGTTTCGATTACAAAGTAGAAGTCCCCTTCTGCGCCCTCGCGAATCACGGTGTCGCCCTTCTTGACGTTGATGCGCTCGAAGCGGCGCAGTAGCTCGTTGATGTGAGCCGACGGCAATTGTGAGAACGCGCCGTACTTGAGGCTGCTCACGCTGAACATTCCCGACATGAGGGTCCAGTTGGCGAGCGAGCTTCGCTCGTCCTCGGCCCTTTTCTGACCTGCCGAGGAATCGGCGGACGAGGCTTGCTCCCAGGTCACCATGACGTCCAGAAGATCATCGTCGATGCGCATCAGCTCAACTTCGGTAATCGCCTTGACGCTGGTGAAAACCTCGCCACGCCGACCGAGCGGATATCGTGAACGCTCCGAGCCGCCTACGAGCACCTTCGAAGAACCATCCGGATAGGTAAGTACCAACTCTCCACGTAGGAGGTAAACCGCCTGGCCCGCGATGCCGCGCCCGAGAAAGGGATTCGAATCCTTGCTCGCGGTCTCCACGTGACAGAGACCTACGAGTTCGTTCAGCCTCGCTTCGGACAGCGAAGCGACAGGTTCAAGGGCTTTCAACGTTTCGATGCGTACTCTGTTTGCGCACATCGCGCGTTCCTCGCTGACTACGGACACCGGCGGTTCCGCGTCTTGCTTACCCTTCAAAACTCGAAAACTTGATTGTTTTGCAGCATGCGCGGCCGAAATTGGCCCGCGTCCTCCTCGATTTCCTGCATGGTAAGTTCGATTTCTCCCGGCTTCAGATGCGTGATATAGATCTCCGCGCTACGTTCGAGTTTTGCCAGTTCCTCGGCGAGCATGCTCGGACAAAGGTGCTTCGAAATGACCGCCAACTCCCTTTCCCGGTTGCAAAAAGCGGTCTCGATGATCAGATACTTCAGGTTGGAGATTTTGTTGACCTCCGCCCAAAGAGGATCGTTGGTCGTCGTGTCGCCGGTAAATACCAGACTCCCCGTGCCGGAATCCAGCTGATAACCGACCGCCGGCACGACATGGTTTGCCGGTAGCACCGTGAGCTTGCGCTTCTTCATCTCGACCGTGTCACCGACCTGGATCTCGCGGTATCGAAGGAAGGGTTTTTCGGGACTCGGTATTTGCGCGAAATCGGGCCAGATGCTCCAGTTGAAGATGTGATTGCGCAGGATCTCCAGCGTGGCAGGAACGGCCCAAAGCGTGAGCGGCTGGTCGCGCATCCCTCCGACGGTATCGACCATGAACGGAATGCTCGCGACGTGATCGAGGTGCGAGTGCGTGAGGAATACGTGATCGATGAGAGAGAGTTCGGTGAGCGAGAGGTCCGCGACCCCCGTTCCTGCGTCGATGAGAATGTCGTTGTCGAGGAGCATTGACGTGGTGCGCAAGTGCCGGCCCCCTATCCCGCCGCTGCACCCGAGGATCCGCAGCTTCATTGCCCGGCTCCTGCCGCTATTTCTCGTCGAACACGGTCACGCCGTCCCATTCGGCCGGCGGCGGGTTTCGGCGCTTTGCGGCCGCTTCCTTCGCGTAGAGCTCGTAGAGAGCGCATCCCGGGTTCATGCGATGAAGATTGAGAAGACTGACCTCCGCCTGATCCCACTGACGGGAACGGTAAAGCCTGATCGTCTGGTGCCATAGCTTGAGCTCGTCCAGAACCTTTTTTTCAACCTCTGCTTCAAGTCCCACGGGCTCGTAGATCGTGACGGCCTCTTCCTTGCCCTTGACCTTGATCTTGTCGATCTCCTTGAAGACCACGTCCTTGACGAGCGTCCGGCTCGTCTCCCCGACGAGTATCCCCACGCCGTAGTACTTGGTGCGCCCTTCCAGCCGGGAAGCGACGTTTACGGCGTCTCCCATGGCAGTGTACGCCCTGCGTTGTTTCGATCCCATGTCCCCAACCCGGACGTTTCCAGAGTTGACGCCGATGCCGATTTTGAGGGTCGGCCAGCCGCGTGCCGTGAACTTTTTATTCAGCACGCCGCACTCGCGCTGCATCTCCAGGGCCGCAAGGACCGCGCTGCGCGGATGATCTTTGTCTTCCACCGGAGCATTCCAGAAAGCCATGATCGCGTCGCCGATGTATTTGTCGAGCGTACCGCGGTACTTACCCCGGATGATATTGCTCATGTCCGTGAGGTATTCATTGATGTATTCGCGCAGGTGCTCCGGACTCAGCGCCTCCGAAATGCTGGTGAAGCCGCGCACATCGGAAAATAGTACCGTGAGATCGGTACTCTTCGGCGCCATGTTGTACCGCTCGGGGTCTTCGGCCATCTTGTCCACGAGCTCGGGGGGCACATACTGTCCGAAAAGCTCCGTGAACTGGCGCTTGGAGCGCGATTCGAAGAAGTAGCCATAGGACATGTTCAGTGCGAACAGAGCCGCCGTCATCAGCACCGACGCAGCAAGCGGCAGCACCAAGCCCGCATAGGACCACATCCCCAGGTCCAACAGCGTGACGAGCGCCATCCCGGTCACCGTGGCGGCGGTGGCCCAAAGCGGCGCCAGCATCGGGATAAGCAAGGTGAGCACGATGCCGCCGATGATAAGCAGCAAAACCTCCGCTCCGATCATGTAAGGGGGTTTGTGCTTGAGTTTGCCGTCGAGCATCCCCGCGACAAGGTTGGCGTGAATCTCGACCCCAGGGAAGACGTTGCCTAACTTCTCAAGCCCTGAGGAGGCATCGCCTACTCCTACCGGGGTCGAGCGAAGGTCGAAAAGACCGGGAGCCGAAGCTCCGATCAGAGCGATCCTCCCCTTCAGCTTGTCAGCCGGTACCTTGTCCGCCCAGATATCCGCCAGTGAAATGTAGGGAAAGCTGCCCCTTGGGCCGCGATAGGGAACCAGCGCGGTGACTTCATCGTCTACCGGAATCCTGTGCGATCCAACTTCGAGCCACTCCAACCCCGTGTAGTTTTTGCTGCCAAAGCGCTCCG
>DATHJM010000257.1:0-2321 GCA_035489775.1 Burkholderiales bacterium | reverse complement strand
GTCGGTGTCGCAGATGGTGGACCACGCGCTGGCGCTCCCCGAGGACACCCGGCTCATGATCCTCGCCCCCATCGTCGCGAGCCGCAAGGGCGAGCAGCAGGACCTGGTCGCGGAGCTGCGCGCGCAGGGGTTCGCGCGGCTGCGCGTGGACGGCAAGGTTCACGAAATCGACTCGGTGCCCAGGCTCACGAAGAACATCAAGCATTCGGTGGACGTGGTCGTCGACCGCCTGAAGGTGCGCCCCGACGCGAAACAGCGCCTGGCGGAATCGTTCGAAACGGCGCTCAGGCACGCCGACGGCCGCGCCGTGGTGCTCGAGCTCGATTCGGGCCGGGAGCACCTGTTCTCGGCGCGCTACGCGTGCCCCGTGTGCGACTACTCGCTTTCGGAGCTCGAGCCGCGCCTGTTCTCCTTCAACAACCCGATGGGAGCCTGCCCCGAATGCGACGGCCTGGGCACGATCACTTTCTTCGATCCGAAGCGCGTGGTCGCGCATCCGGGCTTGAGTCTCGCGAGCGGCGCGATCAAGGGCTGGGACCGGCGCAACCAGTTCTATTTCCAGATGCTCACGAGCCTGGCCGCGCATTTCGGCTTCGATGTCGAGACTCCGTTCGAGAACCTCCCCGAGCCGGTCCAGACGCTCGTGCTCCACGGCACGCAGGAGAAAATCCCGTTCTCGTACTTGAGCGAGCGCGGCCGCACGGTCGTGAAGGAGCATGCCTTCGAGGGCATACTGCCGAGCCTCGAGCGTCGCTACAAGGAAACCGATTCGCTGGTGGTGCGCGAGGAGCTCGCGAAATACCTGAACGCCAAGGCCTGCCCCGCCTGCGAAGGCACGCGGCTTCGCCCGGAAGCGCGTCACGTGAAGGTCGCCGATCGCGCAATTTACGAGGTGAGCGCGCTCCCCCTGAAGCAGGCGCTGGAATTTTTCCGTCAGCTCAGGCTCACCGGGGCAAAGCAGGCCATCGCCGAGAGAATCGTCAACGAGATCGCTGCGCGCCTCAACTTCCTCAACAACGTCGGCCTCGACTACCTGTCCCTCGACCGCGCCGCGGACACGCTCTCGGGCGGCGAGGCCCAGCGTATCCGGCTCGCCAGCCAGATCGGGTCGGGACTCACCGGCGTCATGTACGTGCTGGACGAACCCTCGATCGGACTGCACCAGCGCGACAACGCGCGGCTGCTCGACACGCTCAAGCACCTGCGCGACCTCGGCAACACCGTCATCGTGGTCGAGCACGACGAAGAGGCGATAAACTCGGCCGATCACGTGCTCGACATGGGACCGGGAGCGGGCGAACACGGCGGCCAGGTGGTCGCGGAGGGGCCGCCCGAGCAGATCCGCAGGAACCCCGCCTCCCTCACCGGCCAATATCTCTCGGGCGCGCTCGAGATCGCCGTGCCGAAGAGCCGCCGACGCTTCGACAAGACGCGGGTCTTCAGACTGCGGGGCGCGCGCGGGAACAATCTCAAGAATATCGATCTCGCCCTGCCGGTGGGCCTGTTCGTGTGCGTGAGCGGCGTCTCCGGCTCGGGCAAATCGACGCTCATCAACGACACCCTGTATCACGCCGTCGCCCGCGAGCTCTACGGCTCGGTACACGAGCCCGCCGCGCACGATTCGATCAAGGGGCTGGAATTCTTCGACAAGGCGGTGAGCGTCGACCAGAGCCCGATCGGCCGCACCCCGCGCTCCAACCCCGCGACCTACACCGCGCTGTTCACGCCGATCCGCGAGCTTTTCGCCGGCGTGCCCATGGCGCGCGAGCGCGGCTACGGTCCGGGACGCTTTTCCTTCAACGTCAAGGGCGGGCGCTGCGAGGCCTGCCAGGGCGACGGCGTCATCAAGGTCGAAATGCATTTCCTCCCGGATATCTACGTGCCCTGCGACGTCTGCCACGGCAAGCGCTACAACCGCGAGACTCTGGAAGTGCAGTTCAAGGGAAAGAGTGTCCACGACGTTCTGCAGATGACGGTGCAAGCCGCCCACGAATTCTTCAATACGATCCCGGCGGTGGAGAGGAAGCTCCAGACCCTGCTCGAAGTGGGCCTGGGCTATATCCAGCTCGGGCAGCCCGCAACAACGCTCTCGGGCGGAGAGGCGCAGCGGGTGAAGCTCTCGCTCGAGCTCTCCAAGCGCGACACCGGACGCACCCTCTACATTCTCGACGAGCCGACCACCGGCCTGCATTTCGAGGACACGCGCAAGCTGCTCGACGTGCTGAATAAGCTCGTGGATCAGGGCAACACGATCGTCGTGATTGAGCACAACCTCGACGTCATCAAGTCCGCCGACTACGTCATCGATCTGGGCCCTGAGG
>DATHJM010000256.1:0-3831 GCA_035489775.1 Burkholderiales bacterium | reverse complement strand
AGGAACGGCGCGCGCGTGGTCGGCGACGACACGCTCACCTTCGAGCAGCGCCCGCCGATCGTCACCAGCCCGACCTTCCAGGTCTTTCCGGTGCACATGCGCGTCATCGCCGATTCCGGCGTCTTCATCATCGAGAACCTGAACCTGGAGGAGCTGGCGCAGGCGAAGGCGTACGAATTCGCGGTCGTCGTGCCGCCTTTGAGAATTCTCGGCGGTACGGGTTCCGCAGTGCGCATTTTCGCGCTGGTGCCGCGCGACGACTGAGTCAGCACAGCGTACTCGCCCGGCAAGAGGTCAAGCGGCCTTCTTGCCGGGTCCGCCGCCGCTCTTCACGCTGCGTTCCTCCGCCGCCGGTTCCTCCTCCACTTCGTGGCTCGGCGGCCGGGTCGCGATCCGCCCCGCCGTCCATTCCTCCCGGTTGCTTACCGCGAGCCGGTACGCCTGATCGCGTCCCGGCCAGTACGGCCGGGGCCAGAACTGGCCCGTGTGCCGGTACCAGGCCGCCGCGTGCAGCGTGAAGTAGGGATCGGCGAGGTGCGCGCGCGCCAGCGCAACGAGGTCGGCGCGACCCGAGACGACGATGGTGTTCACCTGGTCGGCGCTGGTGATGTTGCCTACCGCCATCGTGGCGAGCCCGATTTCGTTGCGGATCTTGTCGGCGAACGGCGTCTGGTACATGCGCCCGTAGACCGGCTTCTGGTGCGGCACCACCTGGCCGGTCGAGACGTCGATCAGGTCGACCCCTGCTTCCTTGAAAGCCCGGGCGAGCGCGAGGAGGTCCTCCTCCGAGAGACCGCCGGGAGCCCAGTCGGTCGCCGAGATCCGGATCGACATGGGCTTTTCCTCGGGCCAGACCGCGCGCATGGCGCGGAACAGCTCCAGCGGATAGCGGAGCCGGTTCGCTATCGGCCCTCCAAACTCGTCCTTGCGCAAAT
Source organism: Burkholderiales bacterium (assembly GCA_035489775.1). Lineage (GTDB taxonomy): Bacteria > Pseudomonadota > Gammaproteobacteria > Burkholderiales > SG8-39 > VBDM01. The sequence continues at coordinate 2,896 of DATHJM010000256.1, read as the reverse complement.
TCGTGAGCGGAGAGATAAACGACGACAGCAGGTAGCCGTGCGCCATGTGCAGCTCGAGCATGTCGAATCCGGCCTGGTTCGCGTACTCCGCGGAGCGCACGAACTCGTCCCGGATCCTGTCCATGTCGGCGCGGGTCATCTCGCGCGGCGTCTGCGATTGCGGGTGGTACGGGAGAGGCGAAGGCGCGACGAGCTCCCAGTTGCCCGACTCGAGCGGATAGTCCATGCGCTCCCAGCCGAGCTGGGTCGAGCCCTTGCGCCCCGAGTGGCCGAGCTGCATGCAAAGCTTCGCGCCGGATTGCGCGTGACAGAAATCGACGATGCGCTTGAACGTGTCGCGTTGCGCTTCGTTCCACAGACCCGTGCATCCCGGCGAGATGCGCGCCTCGGGCGAGGGGCAGGTCATCTCGACGAACACCAGGCCCGCGCCGCCGACGGCGCGGCTGCCCAGGTGCACCAGGTGCCAGTCGTCCGGCATGCCGTCCACCGCCATGTACTGATCCATGGGCGAGACCACCACGCGATTGTCCAGGCGCATGCCGCGAAGGGTGAACGGCATGAACATCGGCGGCGGCGGATTGCGCACCTGGACCTCGAATCCCGGCGGCAGCACCTTGTCAGCGAACCAGCGCGTGACGCCCTGGAGGAACCCCGGGTCGCGCAATCGCAGGTTTTCGTAGGTGATCTGCTTGGAGCGCGATAGCACGCCGAAGGCGAACTGCGGCGGGTCCATCCCCCAGTAGCGGCGCATGTTCTCGAACCAGGCGAGCGACACGTCCGCCGCGTGCTGCGTCTTTTCGACGTCCTCGCGCCGCTGCGCGTCGTAGCGCGCGAGAGCCGCCTTGACGCCGCCTTCGATCCGCAGCGAGTCGAAGAGCGCGATTGCGTCCTCCATCGCGAGCTTGGTCCCCGAGCCGATCGAGAAGTGCGCCGTGGCTTTGGCGTCGCCTACCAGCACCACCCTGTCCATGACCCAGGTGGCATTGCGGATGTTTGGAAAATTGCGCCACAGCGAGCGGTTGGCGATGAGCCTGTGCCCGTCGAGCTCCTCGGCGAAGATGCGCTCCAGCGCGCGCAGCATGTGCGGCTCGTCCATCCTGTCGAAGCCCCAGCGCTCCCAGGTGTCGGCATTCGTTTCGATGATCCAGGTGCTCGCGCCCGTTTCGTATTGATAGCAGTGCGCAAGCACGATGCCGTGCTCGGTTTCCTTGAAGAAATACTTGAAGGCATCGAGCGGCCTGGTCGAGCCCAGCCACACGAACTTGTTCGGCCGCAGATCGACCGAAGGCTTGAAGTGCTCGGCGTGAGTCTCCCGCGTCGGCGAGTTGATGCCGTCCGCGGCAACGATGAGGTCGCTGTCGGGAAAGTCCTCCACCTCCGCTTCGGTCTGGAAGCGCATCTGCACGCCGAGCTCGCGGCAGCGATTCTGCAGGAGCTTGAGCAGCGTGACGCGCGAGCAGCCGCAAAACCCGTTGCCGCCGCAGCGCAGGGCACGGCCCTTGTAGACTACGTCGACGTCGCCCCAGTAGGCGAAGCTGCGCCGGATCGATTCGTACGAAGGGCCGTCGGCATCGCGGAACGCCTCGAGCGTTTCGTCGGAGAACACCACGCCGAAGCCGAAGGTGTCGTCGGCGCGGTTGCGCTCGTGGACGGTGATCTCCCAGCGCGGCCATTGCTTCTTGGCGAGCAGAGCGAAGTACAGGCCCCCGGGTCCGCCGCCGATGATGCTGATTTTCATGGCTGCCCGGTCATTCGGGTATGACCGCGGTTGCCTCGATCTCCAGGCGCGCCAGCGCCTCTACGAGACCCCTTACCTGAACGACCGTCATCGCCGGATAGTGCTTGCCCATCAGCTCGCGGTACGCACGGCCGACCGCCGCGAGCGAGGCAAGATACTCGTCGCGATCGATGACGTACCACGTCAGGCGCACGATATGCTCGGCCCGGCCGCCCGCCTGCGAGAGCACGTCGAGGATGTTGCGCATCGCCTGGCGAAATTGTCCGGCGAAGTCTTTTGCCTCCCACACGCCCGAGCCCGTCCATCCGACTTGCCCCGCCACGTAGACGGTTGTCCCGCCCTTGACGGCGATGCCGTTGGCAAAGCCGCGCGGCCTGGCCCAACCCGGCGGCTGGAGGATTTGCATCACGCCCGCTCCCTCAGTTTGAACCTCTGCAGTTTTCCGGTCTCGGTGCGCGGCAGCGCGTCGACGAATTCGACCCGCCGCGGATACTTGTACGGCGCGATAGCGCCTTTCACATGGTCCTGCAACTTCCTGGCGACCGCATCGGACCGTTCGAAACCTGGCTTGAGAACGACGTAGGCCTTCACGATCTGCCCGCGGTCTTCGTCGGGCACCCCGACCACCCCGCACTCGAACACCGCCTCGTGAGCGAGCAGCGCGCCCTCGACTTCGGGACCGGCGATGTTGTAGCCGGCCGAGATGATCATGTCGTCGGTGCGCGCCTGGTAGAAGAAATAGCCGCCGTCGTCCACGCTGTAAGCGTCGCCCGTGATGTTCCAGCCGCCCTGCACGTAGTCGCGCTGGCGCTCGTCGGCGAGATACCGGCAGCCCGTGGGCCCCTTCACCGCGAGGCGGCCGATCGCGCCCGGAGCGCAGGGGCGTCCCCCGTCATCGAGCACCGCGGCCCGGTAGCCCGGCAGCGCATAGCCGGTCGCGCCGTGGCGCACTTTTTCCGGGGTGTGAGAAATGAAGATATGGATCATCTCGGTCGAGCCGATCCCGTCGATGATCTCGATGCCGGTCGCCTGCCTGAAAAGCAGCCGCGTCGCATCCGGCAGCGCTTCGCCCGCGGAAACGCATTTCTTGAGCGAGCTCAGGTCGCGGCCCGGTGCGAGCTGCGCCATCTGCCGGTAGAACGTCGGCGCGGTGAAGCA
>DATHJM010000255.1:0-23390 GCA_035489775.1 Burkholderiales bacterium | reverse complement strand
GAACGATATCGGGCTGACGGGAGGAAAAGACGGCTCGCTCGTCATGGACGTCACCGCAAAGACCTTCCGTTATCTGGACGACGAGGAAGTGGCAAGCCAGAACAGGGCAGCAAAGAGCGTCAAGGCGGGCAAGAAATGAAGGCGCTTCCTGCCATCGTGCTCGGGCTGCTGCTCGCGGCGTGTACCGGCGAGGAATTCGGCGACCTCAAGTCCGAACTGAAGGACAAGACCAAGGATTTGCGCGGGAGGATCGACCCGCTGCCCGTCGTTAAGCCCTATGAGCCGGTACCTTACAAGGCTTTCGACCAGGCCGATCCCTTCAGCAGCGCGAAAATCGAGCTGGTCACGAAATCGGCAAGCAGCGGCGGCGGCGGAGGACTCAAGCCCGATCTCAACCGGCCGAAGGAACCGCTTGAAGCCTATCCGTTGGAATCACTGAAGATGGTCGGCGTGCTGCAACAGAGGAAAGCGAATTTTGCGCTGGTCAAAGCCGATACGGGCCTGTACCGCGTCAAAGTCGGCAACTACATGGGCCAGAATTTCGGCCTTATCACAACGATCTCCGAAAGTCAGATCCAGTTACGTGAACTCATCCAGGATGCGGTGGGCGACTGGACCGAACGCCAGAGCACTATGCAGTTGCAGGAAGTTGGAGGAGGGAAATAATGAACCATGTCCTCGTGCGAAGATTCATTCGGGCGGTGATTTGCCCAGTCGGGTTGCTCCTGCTCGCGTCGGCAGCATGGGCGCAGCAGAACAGCATCGAAAACTTCGACGTTACACAGGCCGGCGGCCAGGTGCTGGTGCGGGTAACCCTGAAGAACCCGATAGCAGCCGCCCCGGGCAGCTTCACGATCGCCAACCCGGCCCGGATCGCATTCGACTTCCCCGATACGACCAACGGCTTGGGGCGGACCAGTCAGGATATCGGCGAGGCGGTGTTGCGCTCGATCAACGTTGTGCAGGCGGGCGAGCGCACCCGCCTGGTGCTCAATTTACGCAACATGGTTTCGTACGAGACCCAGATCGAAGGCAGCAGCCTGTTGATCACCTTGGCCGCCACGGGGGGTGCGCAGCCGGCCGCGGCCAGCGGCGCGGCGCGTTTCGCAGAAGGCAGATCGGACGTTCAGCACGCGCTGAAAGACGTCAATTTCCGGCGCGGGCGCGGTGGTGAGGGGCGAATCGTCGTCGAGCTTTCGGACGCGTCGACCGGCGTGGATATCCGCCAGCAAGGACAAACGGTAATCGTCGATTTCCTCAAAACGAGTGTTTCCGACGTGTTGCGCAAGCGTTACGACGTCATCGACTTCGCAACCCCGGTGCAAACCTTCAGCGTTTTCCCCCAGGGCGACAACGTGCGCATGGTGATCGAACCGCGCGGTCTCTGGGAGCACAACGCCTACCAGACCGACACGCAGTTCGTGCTCGAGGTGAAACCGATCCAGTACGATCCCAACAAATTGGTGCAGGGGTCGCGCAGCGGCTATACCGGCGAGAAGCTGTCGCTCAACTTCCAGAACGTCGAAGTGAGGAGCGTGCTGAACGTCATAGCGGACTTCACCGACCTGAACATCATCACCAGCGACACGGTGGGCGGTAATCTCACGCTGCGCCTGAAGGACGTACCATGGGACCAGGCGCTCGACATCATCCTTCAGACTCGCGGCCTGGACATGCGCAAGAACGGCAACGTGATCTGGATCGCGCCGCGCGACGAGCTCGCGACCAAGGAGAAGCTTGCCCTGGAGTCCAGCGCACAGATCACGGAACTGGAACCGCTGCGCACCGAAACCTTCCAGCTCAACTACGCCAAGGCCGACGCCTTTGCGAAGCTCCTCTCCGATCCCCTGCAGCGCATCCTGTCCAAGCGCGGCAGCGCTGCAGTGGATGCACGCACCAATCAGGTGTTCGTCCAGGACGTTACCGTCCGTCTCGAGGACGTGAGAAAGCTGCTGGGTCAGGTCGACGTCCCGGTGCAACAGGTGCTGATCGAGGCGCGGATCGTCGAAGCCAACGACACTTTTGCGAAAAATCTCGGCGTGCGCATGGGCAATGTGGCCCGCCCGATCGTCCAGAGCAGCAACAGCACGGGTCCGAGCCCGGTAGGCATCAATGAGTCGGGGGTTGCCGTGACCCAGTCCGGAACGCTGCTCGATTTTCCCAACTTGTTCCCTGCGCCCGGCGGGAACATAACGACGAAGACCCCCGACAATCTGAGCGTCAATATGCCTGCGTCGCCAGTCGGCAATGCAACTGCCGCAGGTTCCATCGCCCTGTTGATCACCAATCGACTGACCGGCGCGCTTCAGCTGGAACTCTCGGCTCTGGAGGCCGACGGCAAAGGCAAGATCATTTCGAGCCCCCGGGTGATGACCGCCAACAATGTCGAAGCGCTCATCGAGCAGGGCACCGAGTTGCCTTACCAGCAGGCGACTTCGAGCGGCGCGACCTCCGTATCGTTCCGCAAGGCGAACCTCTCGCTCAAGGTCAAGCCGCAGGTCACGCCCGACGGCAATATCATCATGACCCTGGACATCAACAAGGACTCGGTGGGTCAGAGCACCAACGCCGGTTTCGCCATCGACACCAAGCACGTCCAGACCCAGGTGCTGGTGGAGAACGGCGGCACGGTCGTGATCGGCGGTATCTACACCCAGACCTTGCAGACCACGATTACCAAGGTGCCGTTCTTCGGGGACCTGCCGTTCCTTGGAGTGCTTTTCCGCAATAACTCCCGCTCGGACAACAAGACTGAACTCTTGGTGTTCATCACTCCGCGCATCGTCGAGCAGCGCATCATAAGCCAGCGCTGAAGCTACGGAATCGCTATCGGCAAGGGGCCGGCAACGCCGGCCTTTTGCTTTCCGGCCTGCTTTCGGGCCCGATGCGGTCGGGTTGCTACAATATCCCCGTGAAGACGAACCACAAGATTTTCGTGGTGGGCATGATGGGCGCCGGAAAGACCACGGTCGGCCGCCAGCTCGCCAAGCGCCTCGGCAAGACGTTCTACGATGCCGACCGTGAAATCGAGGCACGTACCGGCGTGCGCGTCGCCGTTATCTTCGATATCGAGGGCGAGGCCGGGTTTCGCAAGCGCGAGGCCGAGGTGATCGCACAGTTGACCGCGCTGGACGACATCGTGCTCGCGACCGGGGGTGGCGCGGTGCTCGATGCGCACAACCGCGAGAATCTCAGGACCCGCGGCTTCGTCATCTACCTTCACGCGCTGCCACCGGTACTGTGGCAGCGCACCCGCACCGACAAGTCCAGGCCGCTTTTGCAGGGCGGCGACCCGCGCGAGCGGCTCGAGGCTCTTTACGCCGTGCGCGATCCGCTCTACCGGGAGGTCGCGGACCTGGTCATCGACACCGGCCGCCAGGGCATCGGCCCCCTGCTTGCACAGGTGCTGGCCCGATTCGACGAAGCATGCAAACTCTCAGCGTAGCGCTCGGGGAGCGCTCCTATCCAATTCACGTCGGTGCCGGGCTTCTCGATCGGGCCGATCTCATTGCTCCTTTCCTTGCGCAAAGGAAAGTGGCCGTGGTCACCGACTCCACCGTGGCGCCGCTCTATCTCGAGCGCGTCGCCGGGGTACTGGCCGGCGAGGACATCGAGGTGGTCCGCATCATCGTTCCCGACGGCGAGGAGCACAAGGACTGGCGCACCCTGAATGGGATCTTCGATGCGCTGCTCGAGAAGCGATGCGCGCGTGACACTACGCTCATCGCCCTGGGGGGTGGGGTAATCGGGGATCTGGCGGGATTCGCCGCCGCCACCTATCAGCGCGGCGTGCCCTTCGTTCAGATCCCGACCACGTTGCTCGCACAAGTGGATTCGTCGGTCGGCGGCAAGACCGCGATCAATCACCCGCTCGGGAAAAACATGATCGGCGCTTTTCATCAGCCCCAGCTGGTCGTGGCCGACACGAGAACGCTGGAAACCCTGCCCCAGCGCGAGCTGCGCTCGGGGCTTGCCGAGGTGATCAAGCACGGCTTGATCCGTGACGCGGCGTTCTTCGCTTGGCTCGAGGCCAATCTCGATCGCCTGCTGGTGCGGGATGCGGAGGCGCTGGAACAGGCGGTGATGCGTTCGATCGCGATCAAGGCCGAAATCGTCGGCCAGGACGAGCGCGAGCACGGATTGCGCGTGCTCCTGAACTTCGGCCATACATTCGGCCACGCCATAGAAACGGGCCTCGGCTACGGCGCTTGGCTGCACGGCGAGGCCGTTGCGGCCGGGATGGTCATGGCGGTGGACCTGTCGCGTCAGCTTGGCTATCTTTCGGAGGCCGACACCGCTCGCGTCCGTACGCTCCTCGAGCGCGCGGGACTGCCGACATCCGCAAGAGGGATTTCGCCTGCGCGCATGCAGCAATTGATGCGGCTCGACAAGAAAGCAAAGGGCGGCCGCGTCCATTTTGTTCTGCTGGAGCGGCTGGGGTCGGCGCTGCTTCGCGCCGACGTACCGGCCGGCGCAATCGATCACACGCTCTCGCGGCTTGCCGCCTAAGTAAGTGCTAGCGGTGCCTGGGATTGCTGCTGCGAAGTACGGCTCTAAGCACTTGAGGCAGCAAGGAAACGCAGGTATAGTCAAAAACCCGGCATTGAAAAGTGCGGAATGAGAAATCGCCGCCGCCGGCAAACCGATTCGTCCGAACCAGCGTGATTCTGAACGAGCCCCAGGGTCTGTATCACCCCGCCAACGAGCATGACGCTTGCGGCGTGGGTTTTGTCGCTCATATCAAGGGCAAGAAATCGCATTCCATCGTCGAGCAAGGTCTCACGGTATTGCGCAATCTCACCCACCGGGGCGCGGTGGGCTGGGATCCCAAGCTCTCGGACGGGGCGGGCCTGCTCATCCAGATTCCCGACAAGTTTCTCCGCGAAGTGATGGCCAAGCAGGGCGTGAAGCTCCCGCCCGCGGGCCAGTACGGCGTGGGCATGGTATTTCTGCCGCGCGATCCGGCCTCGCGCTTTGCCTGCGAGTACGAGATCGAACGCGCGATCAAGGACGAGGGCCAGGTCCTGCTCGGGTGGCGCGATGTGCCGGTGGACAACAGCGACCTCGCCGAACCGGCGAAGCGCATCGAGCCGGTGATGCGCCAGGTATTCATCGGGCGCGGGAAGAAATTGACCGTGACGGACGCGCTGGAGCGCAAGCTCTACATCATCAGGAAGAGCGCGGGCCACGCGATCCAGTCGCTCAAGCTCGCGCACGGGAAGGAGTTCTACGTTCCGTCGATGTCGGCGCGCACCGTGTGCTACAAGGGCATGCTGCTCGCGCACCAGGTCGGGGAGTACTACAGGGATTTGCAGGACGCGCGCGTCGAGTCGGCGCTCGCCTTGGTCCACCAACGCTTCTCCACGAACACCTTCCCATCCTGGGATCTGGCGCACCCGTTCCGCATGATCTGCCACAACGGCGAGATCAACACCCTGCGAGGCAACGTCAACTGGATCCGGGCGCGCCAGGGCGCGATATCGAGTCCGGTGCTCGGCCGGGATCTGGAAAAGATCTGGCCGCTGATCTACGACGGGCAATCCGATTCTGCTTCGTTCGACAATGCGCTGGAGCTCCTGGTCATGGGAGGGTATTCGGTCGCGCATGCGATGATGATGATGATCCCCGAAGCCTGGGAGAACCACACCCTGATGGACCCCACGCGGCGCGCGTTCTACGAGTACCACGCCGCCATGATGGAGCCCTGGGACGGCCCCGCCTCGATCGCCTTCACCGACGGGCGCCAGATCGGCGCGACGCTCGACCGGAACGGCCTGCGGCCCTCGCGCTACATCGTCACTGCGGACGACCTCGTGATCATGGGATCGGAATGCGGCTGCCTGCCGGTCCCCGAAGAGAGAATCGTCAAGAAGTGGCGCCTGCAGCCCGGCAAGATGTTCCTCGTCGATCTGGAGAAGGGGCGGATCATCGACGACGAAGAGCTCAAGAACACGCTCGCCGGCGCTAAACCCTACGCCGAGTGGATCGAGCGTATCCGCGTCAAGCTGGACGAGGTCGAGACCGAAAAGACCCCGCCTCTGAAGAGCGCGGTGCGGATGCTCGACCGCCAGCAGGCCTTCGGCTACACGCAGGAGGACATCAAGTTCATCATGACCCCGATGGCTATGAACGGCGAGGAACCCGTCGGCTCGATGGGCAACGACTCCCCGCTCGCGGTTCTGTCGGACAAGAACAAGACGCTGTACCACTACTTCAAGCAGCTCTTCGCGCAGGTCACGAACCCCCCGATCGACCCGATCCGCGAGGAGCTCGTGACCTCGCTGGTGTCCTTTATCGGACCGAAGCCGAACCTGCTCGGCATCGATGAGATGAACCCGCCTCTCCGGCTGGAGGTGTCCCAGCCGGTGCTCGACTTCTTCGAAATGGAGAAAATCCGGCACATCGATCGCTACACCGGCGGCAAGTTCCGCTCGCTCGAGCTGGACATCACCTACCCCATCGCGTGGGGCAAGGAGGCGGTCGAGGCGCGCCTCGCGTCGCTTTGCGCGCAGGCCGAGGATGCGGTGCGAGCGGGATACTCGATCATCGTGATTTCCGACCGGCTCATCGAGCGGGAACGCGTGGCCATCCCGGCGCTTCTCGCATTGTCTGCAATCCACCAGCACCTGGTGGCGAAGGGCTTGCGCACGAGCGCCGGACTCGTGGTGGAAACCGGCTCCGTGCGAGAGGTGCACCACTTTGCACTGCTCGGAGGCTACGGCGCCGAGGCGGTGCATCCGTATCTCGTCCTCGAGACGCTGCTCGATCTTGCGGCGAAGGACCAGTTTGGCGCGGATCTCGACGGCAGGAAGGCGATCAAGAATTTCGTGAAGGCGATCGGCAAGGGCCTGAAGAAGGTGATGTCGAAGATGGGCACCTCGACCTACATGTCCTATACCGGCGCGCAGATCTTCGAGGCGGTAGGCCTCGCGAGGTCGCTCGTGGACAAGTATTTCACCGGCACCACCTCGTCGATCGAAGGCATAGGCTTGTTCGACGTCGCCGAAGAGGCGATCCGCATACACAAGGCCGCGTTCGACGACACCAACCCCGTGCTGCAGTCGATGCTGGAACCGGGCGGCGAGTACGCCTGGCGCGTGCGCGGCGAAGAGCACATGTGGACGCCCGACGCGATCGCGAAGCTGCAGCACTCGGCGCGGCAGAACTCCCCGCAGGCCTACAAGGAATACGCCGCGATCATCAACGACCAGTCGAAGCGCCACATGACCTTCCGCGGTCTGTTCGAATTCCGGCTCGATCGCGTGAAGCCCGTTCCGATCGAGGAGGTCGAACCCGCGGCGGAGATCGTCAAGCGTTTTTCGACCGGCGCAATGTCCCACGGTTCGATCTCGGTCGAAGCGCACACCACGCTCGCGGTGGCGATGAACCGCATCGGCGGGAAATCGAACACCGGAGAGGGCGGCGAGGACCGCAAACGCTACGCGACGGTGAAGGCCGGCGAGACGCTGCGCTCGCGCCTGGGTGCGCACCGCGTCGCGCGCGACATCGAATTGCGCGAAGGCGACGTGCTCAAGTCGAAAATCAAGCAGGTCGCATCGGGGCGCTTCGGCGTGACCGCCGAATATCTTGCAAGCGCCGAGCAGATCCAGATCAAGATCGCCCAAGGCGCGAAGCCCGGCGAAGGCGGGCAGTTGCCCGGGCGCAAGGTGTCCGATTACATCGCCGAGATCCGCTACTCGACTCCGGGCGTGGAGCTGATCTCGCCGCCGCCACACCACGACATTTACTCGATCGAGGATCTCGCGCAGCTGATCCACGACCTGAAGAACGCGAACCCCTCCGCCTCGATCTCGGTGAAGCTCGTCTCCGAAACCGGAGTCGGCACCGTGGCGGCGGGCGTGTCCAAAGCCAAGTCCGACCACGTTACCATCTCCGGACACGACGGCGGCACGGGTGCCTCGCCCTGGTCGTCGATCAAGCACGCGGGCACGCCCTGGGAGCTCGGTCTTGCGGAGACCCAGCAGACTCTGGTGCTCAATCGCCTTCGCGGCCGGATCGCGGTGCAGGTGGACGGCCAGATCAAGACCGGCCGCGACGTGGTGATCGGGGCGATCCTCGGCGCCGACGAATTCGGCTTCGCGACCGCGCCGCTCGTCGTGAGCGGCTGCATCATGATGCGCAAATGCCACCTGAACACCTGTCCGGTCGGCGTCGCGACCCAGGATCCGGTGCTGCGCAGGAAATTCTCCGGCAAGCCGGAGTACGTCGTGAACTACTTCTTCCTGGTCGCCGAGGAGGCAAGAGAGTTGATGGCCGAGCTTGGACTGCGCAAGTTCAGCGACCTGATCGGCCGCACCGACCTGCTCGACATGAAGAAAGGCATCGAGCACTGGAAAGCCAAAGGCCTCGACTTCTCGCGGATTTTCAAGATGCCGGATATGCCCGCGGAAGTCGCGCGCTACAACACGGAAAAACAGAATCACGGACTCGAGAAGGCGCTCGACAACCGGCTGATCGAGCTTGCGCGACCGGCGCTCGAGCGCGGCGAGAAAGTCTCGATCGACATGCCGATCCGGAATGGCAACCGTACCGTCGGTACGATGCTCTCGTACGAGATCGCGCGGCGTTACGGGCACGAGGGGCTGCCCGACGGCACGATCCGCGCCCGGTTCGCCGGGTCCGCGGGCCAGAGCTTCGGGGCGTTCCTGGCCAAGGGCGTGACGCTCGATCTCGTCGGCGACACGAACGACTACTGCGGAAAGGGCCTTTCGGGCGGGCACATCGTCGTATCGCCCTCGCCCAAGTTCCGCGGGGAGCCGACCGAGAACATCATCACGGGGAACGTGGTGCTCTACGGGGCGATCGCGGGAGAAGCGTACTTCCGCGGCGTTGCCGGCGAGCGCTTCGCAGTGCGCAATTCCGGGGCCCGCGCCGTGGTCGAAGGCGTCGGCGACCATGGATGCGAATACATGACCGGCGGCACCGTCGCCGTCCTCGGCGTCACCGGGCGCAACTTCGCCGCCGGGATGTCGGGCGGCATCGCCTATGTGCTCGATCTCGACGGCGAATTCCTGAAGCGCTGCAACACCGCGATGGTGGATCTGGAGCCGGTGCTTTCCGAGTCCGAGCAGCAGGGCAAACTGGCACGCGAGCTCTGGCACCGGGGTCAGGCTGACGAGGCGATTTTGAAAGACATGATCGAGCGCCACGCCAAGCTCACGAAAAGCCGCCGCGCAGGGGAAATCCTCGAAAAATGGGCGGACTACCGCCCGCGCTTCGTCAAGATCTTCCCGAAGGAATACCGCCGCGCGTTGGGCGAGCTCGCCGCCGCGCAACGCAAGGTGGCCGCGTAGATGGGGAAAGTCACGGGATTTCTCGAGTTCCAGCGGCTCGAGGAAGCGCACCAGGAGCCCGATCAGCGGAAAAAGCACTATCGGGAGTTCATCGTCCGCCTCACCGAAGAGGAGGCGAAAGTCCAGGGCGCGCGTTGCATGGACTGCGGCACGCCGTTTTGCATGTCGGGCTGCCCGGTCAACAACATCATCCCGGACTTCAACGATCTCGTCTACAAAGAGGACTGGCAGCGCGCCATCGAGACGCTGCATTCCACCAACAATTTTCCCGAATTCACGGGCCGCATCTGTCCGGCTCCGTGCGAGGAAGCGTGCGTGCTGCGCATCAATGACGACCCGGTCGGCATCAAATCGATCGAGCACGCGATCATCGACAAGGCGTTCGAGGAAGGCTGGGTAAAACCGCAATCCGCCGTACACAGGACCGGCAAGAAGGTCGCTGTGGTGGGCTCGGGTCCGGCCGGGCTTGCTTGCGCCCAGCAGCTCGCGCGCGCCGGGCACGACGTCACGGTGTTCGAAAAAAACGACCGGATCGGCGGCCTTCTGCGCTACGGGATACCCGATTTCAAGATGGAGAAGTGGCTCATCGACCGCCGGATCGATCAAATGGAAGCGGAAGGCGTGACGTTCCGCCCGGGCGTGTTCGTCGGCGAGTCTCGCCCCGGCAAGGGTGTCACTGACTGGGCGGTGGAAACCGTGGCGCCGGAGAAAGTCATGGCCGAGTTCGATGCCGCGGTGCTTTCCGGCGGCGCCGAGCAGCCGCGCGACCTGCCTGTCCCGGGACGCGATCTGGACGGGGTGCATTTCGCAATGGAGTTTTTGCCGCTGCAGAACAAGCGCGTCGCGGGCGACTCGGGCGTGCGCGAGCTCTGGGCGAGCGGCAAGCACGTGGTGGTGATCGGCGGCGGTGATACGGGCAGCGACTGCGTCGGCACTTCCAACCGGCACGGCGCGAAATCGGTCACGCAGTTCGAGCTGCTCGCGAAGCCGGATGATCCCGGCCATAACCCGGTATGGCCGAACTGGCCGCTCAGGTTGCGCACCTCTTCCTCTCACGAGGAGGGCGTTCATCGCGACTGGTCGGTCGCGACCAAGGAATTCGTCGGAGAAAGCGGCAAGGTGAAAGCCCTGAAAACGGTTCGCCTGGAGTGGAAGGACGGCAAGATGAGCGAAGTTCCGGGATCGGAATCGATGCTGCCCGCCGACCTTGTGCTGCTCGCGACGGGATTCGTATCGCCGGTACCGGCGGTGCTCGAGGCGTTCGGCGTTGAGAAGGATACGCGCGGCAACGCCAAGGCGACGACCGACGGAAAAGGCAGCTACGTCACTTCGGTTCCCAGGATTTTCGCCGCGGGCGATATGCGCCGCGGCCAGTCGCTCGTCGTGTGGGCGATCCGGGAAGGCCGACAGTGCGCGCGCGCGGTGGATGAGTTTTTGATGGGATCCTCCGAATTGCCGCGCTAACGCGGGACCCGTGTGCGGTTCGGCCGTGCTAACATCGCGCATCCAGCTGAATTCCCTCCGCTTTTTGTGAATATCGTCATTCTCGCCGCGGGTGTGGGCAAGCGCATGCATTCGAGCACGCCCAAGGTGCTGCATCGCCTGGCGGGGCGGGCTCTGCTCGCCCACGTTTTGGATACCGCGAAACAACTCTCGCCGAAGCTCATCTGCGTCGTCTATGGCCACGGCGGCGAGCTCGTGCGCCAGGCCGTGGAAGAGAGCGGCGCCATCTGGGTCGTGCAGGAACCGCAGCTTGGCACCGGTCACGCGGTGATGCAGGCCGCCCCTCATCTGGACGAGCGCTGGCCGACCCTCGTGCTCTATGGCGATGTCCCGCTGATTCGCGCCGAGACGTTGAGGCATCTGGTCGAGGAGACGGGGACGGGGCTGGGCCTTCTGACCGCGACCGTCGATGGTCCCACCGGATACGGGCGCATCCTGCGAAATGGAAAAAAAGTGGTGGGAATCGTCGAAGAAAAAGACGCCAACGCGCGGCAGCGTGCCCTCCGCGAGATCAACACCGGCATCGTCGTGGCACCGACGAAGAAGCTCAAGGCCTGGCTCGCGAAGCTGCAAAACAATAACGCTCAGAAGGAGTATTACCTCACCGATATCGTCGCGCTCGCAACGAAGGAGCGCGTACCTGTGGCGGCAATCCAGGCAGAGGCAGCGTGGGAGGCGCTCGGCGTGAACAGCCGCGCGCAGCTCGCCGAGCTGGAGCGCATTTACCAGCGCAGACTTGCCGCTTCGCTCATGGAGCAGGGGGTGGCGCTCGCCGATCCGTCGCGTTGCGACGTGCGCGGAAAGCTTGCCTGCGGCCGCGACGTGGCGATCGACGTGAATTGCGTGTTCGAAGGTGAAGTGAATCTCGGTGACCGCGCGTCGGTCGGCGCGAATTGCGTGCTGAAAGACGTGACGGTCGGCGCGGGCACCCGCATCGAAGCTTTCTGTCATTTGGAGGACGCCGACATCGGCGCGGATTGCCGCATCGGCCCCTACGCGCGCATCCGCCCGGGCACGCGCCTCGCCGCAAAAGTGCACATCGGCAACTTCGTGGAGGTGAAGGCGAGTAGCATAGGCGCGGGTTCCAAGGCCAATCACCTCTCCTACATCGGCGATAGCGAGGTCGGCAGCAACGTGAACGTCGGCGCCGGCACAATAGTGTGCAATTACGACGGAGCGAACAAGCACCGTACCGTCATAGAGGACGATGTTTTCATCGGCTCTGACTCGCAACTTGTCGCGCCGGTGCGCGTGGGTCGTGGGGCGACGCTCGGCGCAGGCACCACGCTCACCAAGGATGCTCCCGCGGGCGAGCTGACCCTGTCTCGCGCGAAGCAGGTGTCCATTCCGGGCTGGCAGCGGCCGGAAAAGAACAAGTAATCGAAAGGTAAGCAGAATGTGCGGAATAGTCGGGGCGATAGCCAGGCGTAACGTCGTTCCCGTCCTCATCGAAGGACTGAAGCGGCTCGAGTATCGCGGCTACGACTCCGCCGGGGTCGCGGTCCTCGACGGCATTGCGGCAGGATCGCGGGCGACGTTGCGCCGCGTGCGCTCCACCGGCCGCGTCGCCGAGCTGGAGAAGCTCGCCGGCTCGCAGCGCCTCGCCGGGGATATCGGGATCGCGCATACGCGCTGGGCCACCCACGGCGTGCCGTCGGAGAAAAACGCCCACCCGCACGTATCCGGCGGCGTGTCGGTGGTGCACAACGGCATCATCGAGAACCACGAAGAGATGCGCAAGCGCCTTCGCAGCAAGGGCTACGAATTCGTCTCCGATACCGATACCGAGGTCATCGCCCACCTGGTGCACTCGAACCTGCAGTCGGGTGCGAGCTTGTTCGATGCCGTGAGAAAGAGTGTGCTCGAGCTGGTCGGCGCCTACGCCATTGCAGTGGTGAGCGAATCCGATCCGGCGCGACTCGTTGTTGCGCGGCACGGGGCGCCGTTGCTGCTCGGCCTTGGCGACGGCGAGAATTTCGCCGCCTCCGATACCTCGGCGCTCATTCAGGTCACGCAGCGCGTCGTCTACCTCGAGGACGGCGACTGCGCCGAACTCACTCTGGAAGGGGTGCGTGTCAGCGACTCGGGCGGCAAGGCGGTGAGCCGCCCAGTGCATGTTTCGCAACTCACCGCCGACGCGGTCGAACTGGGGCATTACCGGCATTACATGCAGAAGGAAATCTTCGAGCAGCCGATGGCGGTGGCGAACACCCTGGAGATGGTGACC
Organism: Burkholderiales bacterium; assembly: GCA_035489775.1. Lineage (GTDB taxonomy): Bacteria > Pseudomonadota > Gammaproteobacteria > Burkholderiales > SG8-39 > VBDM01. The sequence continues at coordinate 10,346 of DATHJM010000255.1, read as the reverse complement.
GGTGCGCAATCGGTTTCGCCGCAGCTCTTCGGCGCCGAGGCGGAAAAGGTTTTTCGCGATATCGATTCGGTGCTGATCCTCGCCTGCGGCACGAGCTATCACGCGGGGATGGTCGCGCGTTACTGGCTCGAGGGCCTCGCCGGCATTCCCTGCAACGTCGAGATCGCGAGCGAATACCGCTACCGTGATTCCGTGCCGAACCCGAAGGCGCTGGTGGTGACGGTTTCGCAGTCCGGAGAGACGGCGGACACCATCGCGGCGTTGCAATACGCCAAGTCGCTGGGGCACCGCTACGCACTCTCGATCTGCAACGTGCCGGAATCCGCGCTGGTGCGTGCGTCCGATCTGCGCTTCCTCACGCGCGCGGGACCGGAGATCGGTGTGGCCTCGACCAAGGCTTTCACCACGCAGCTCGCCGCGCTGGCCCTCCTCACCATGACCCTCGCCAAGCTCCGCGGCAGATTGCCCGCGGAGCGCGAGGCGGAACTGTTGCATTCGCTGCGGCATCTGCCGCGGGCGCTGGAGCGGGTGCTGCAGGTGGAGCCGCAGGTGAAGATGTGGTCGGAGAAGTTCGCCCAGCTTCAGCATGCCCTGTTCCTGGGGCGCGGCATCCACTATCCGATCGCGATGGAGGGCGCGCTGAAGCTCAAAGAGATCTCCTACATCCACGCCGAGGCCTACGCCGCGGGAGAGCTCAAGCACGGGCCGCTTGCGCTCGTGGACAAGAACATGCCGGTGATCGCCATTGCCCCCAAGGACGCGCTTCTCGAAAAACTCAAATCGAACCTGCAGGAAGTGCGCGCCCGGGGCGGCGAGCTGCACGTGCTCGCCGATCAGGACACGCGCATGGTCGGCGGCGACGGCATTCATGTGATCCGGATGCCCGAACACGCCGGTTTTCTCTCGCCGATCCTGCATACCGTCCCGCTGCAGCTGCTCGCCTACCACGCGGCGCTGGAAAGGGGCAACGACGTGGACAAGCCGAGAAATCTCGCCAAATCGGTGACCGTGGAATAGACGATAGAGCTCGCGCCTCGCGAAGAGCCTGATGCACGCTCACGATCACGGACATTCGCGCGGCAGCCCGCCGCACGGTTCGCAAGGGCATGCGCCACAGCTCGACCCGGTGTGCGGCATGGCGGTCGATATCGAAACTGCCAAGCACTCCCACGCGCATCGCGGCCATACCTGGTACTTCTGCAGCGAGCCCTGCCGCAGGAAATTCGTGGCCGAGCCGGAGCGCTATACGGGCGCGGAGCAGAAATCAGCTGCGCCGGTCGCCGCGGCACCTGGCGCGATCTATACCTGCCCGATGCACCCGGAGGTCCGGCAGATTGGACCCGGAAATTGCCCGAAATGCGGCATGGCGCTCGAGCCCCTCGTCGCGGGTCCGGAAGAACAGTCCAATCCCGAACTCATCGACATGACGCGGCGGTTCTGGATCGGGCTCGTGCTCGCGATCCCCGTCCTGGCCTTGGCGATGATCGAGCACGTTCCCGGCCTGCATGTCGCGCCGTTGAGCGCAACTGCCTCGGAGTGGATCCAATTCGTCCTCACCATTCCGGTCGTGCTCTGGGCGGATTGGCCGTTCTTCGTTCGCGGGTGGAATTCGCTGGTTTCGCGGAGCCTCAACATGTACACGCTCATCGCGCTGGGTGTGGGCGTGGCGTTCGCATACAGCACGGTCGCAATTCTTGCGCCTGGCCTTTTCCCGTCTGCGTTTCGCGACTCCTCGGGACGAGTCGGCCTCTACTTCGAGGCGGCCGCGGTGATTGCGGTGCTGGTGCTGCTCGGCGAAGTGCTTCAACTGCGTGCCCGCGAAAGCACGAGCAGCGCCATCCGCGCGCTGATCAGGCTGGTACCCCGAACCGCGATTCGGATTCGCGTGGATGGCAGCGATGAGGAAGTGTCTCTCGACCAAGTGCAGCAAGGAGATCGCCTGCGGGTGCGCCCGGGCGAAAAAGTGCCCGTGGACGGTGTCGTTCTGGAAGGCCGCTCGAGCGTGGACGAATCGCTGGTCACGGGCGAGCCGGTGCCGGTGGAAAAGCAAGCGGGAGAGAAAGTCACGGGAGGCACGATCAATGGCACGGGGAGCTTCGTGATGCAGGCCGAGCGCGTCGGCGCCGAAACCCTTCTCGCGAGAATCGTGCAGATGGTCGCGGAGGCGCAGCGCACGCGGGCGCCCGTCCAGAACCTCGCCGATCTGGTTTCGTCCTATTTCGTTCCCGCCGTGCTTGGCATCGCCTTCATCGCATTCGCGGTCTGGTCGATCTACGGCCCGCCGCCCGCGATGAGCTTCGCGCTGGTGAGTGCCGTATCGGTGCTGATCATCGCTTGCCCTTGTGCGCTGGGGCTCGCGACGCCGATGTCGATCATGGTCGGCACCGGGCGCGGCGCTCAAGCCGGCGTCCTCATACGCAACGCCGAGGCGCTCGAGCTCATGGAAGAGATCGACACGCTGGTGGTCGACAAGACCGGCACGCTCACGGAGGGCAAGCCCAGACTCACTACGGTTATCCCGGCCGAAGGAACGACCGAAGCACGGGTGTTGCAAGTCGCCGCGAGCCTCGAGCGCGGCAGCGAACATCCGCTGGCGGGGGCGATCCTTCAAGGGGCCAGGGACCAGGGTGTTGCGCTGCTGGCCGTCGAGGGCTTCAATGCGGTCACCGGCAAAGGGGTGGAAGGAAAGGTCGATGGACGGACCGTCGCGCTCGGCAATGCGCGCTTCACGGGCTCGCTCGCTCAGGTGCCGCAGGCGTTCCAGGAAAGGGCGGACGCGCTGCGCGGCAACGGCGAGACCGTGGTGTTCCTCGTGGAAGACGGGCGCGTCGCCGGGATCATCGGCGTGGCCGATCCCATCAAGTCCTCCACGCCCGAAGCATTGCGGTCGCTCGTGGCCGAAGGCATCCGCGTCGTGATGCTCACCGGCGACAACCTGATGACGGCGCGGGCGGTGGCGAAGAAGCTCGGCATCGCCGAAGTTCGCGCCGAAGTTCTGCCCCATGAAAAAGGCGCGGCGGTCAAGGCGCTTCGCGCCGAGGGTCGCGCGGTGGCGATGGCAGGCGACGGGGTGAACGACGCGCCCGCGCTCGCCGAGGCCGATGTCGGCATCGCCATGGGCGCCGGCGCCGATGTGGCGATCCAGAGCGCGGGAATCACGCTCGTCAAAGGCGACTTGCGCGGCATCGTTCGGGCGCGGCGGCTTTCACGCGCCACGATGCGTAATATCCGCCAGAACCTGTTTCTGGCATTCGTTTACAACGCTCTCGGCGTGCCGCTTGCGGCAGGGGTGCTATTCCCCTGGACCGGCCTGCTTCTGAACCCGATGTTCGCGGCCGCCGCGATGAGCGCGAGCTCGGTGTCGGTTGTCGTCAACGCCTTGAGGCTGCGCCGCGCGGCGATATAGGCAAGATAGTCCGCGGCCCAAGAGGATAGACTGTGGCAGGAGGCTGGAACGAGCTTGACGTTTACGTAAACGTAAAGTAGCCTGCCGTTCTCCAGCCCGGATCCGGACCGTTGGGGCAGCCATGACCGATCTGAGTGCCTCCCGGCACACCGAATACAAAACGAAGAACAAGATCCGTTTCGTGACGGCGGCTTCGCTTTTCGACGGCCACGACGCCGCCATCAACATCATGCGCCGCATCCTGCAGGCGAGCGGAGCCGAAGTGATCCATCTGGGGCACAACCGCTCGGTCGAGGAGGTCGTGACCGCCGCGCTGCAGGAAGATGTCCAGGGCATCGCGGTTTCCTCCTACCAGGGCGGTCACGTCGAGTACTTCAAGTACATGATCGACCTGCTGCGCGGGCGCGGTGGAGAAAACATCAAGGTGTTCGGCGGCGGCGGCGGGGTGATCGTCGCGGACGAGATCCGCGAGCTGCAGGCCTACGGCGTGGCGCGCATCTATTCCCCTGAAGACGGTCAGAAGATGGGCCTGCAGGGAATGATCAACGACATGCTCGCGCGCTGCGACGAGGACCCGTCGCAGCATGCTCCGCGCGAGCTGAAGGCACTGAAGAAGGGCGACCGGCGCGAAGATACTACGAAAGCGCACCGCGCCCTGGCGCGGCTGATCACCGCGCTCGAGAACGGCACAGCCGATCCCCAGCTGCGCGACCGGATGCTGAAGGAGGCCGACGGTCTTTCCGTGCCGACGCTTGGCGTGACCGGCACGGGCGGCTCCGGCAAGTCCTCGCTCGCCGATGAGCTGGTGCGCCGCTTCCGGCTCGATCAGGAAGACCGGCTCAGCATCGCCATTCTCGCCGTCGATCCTTCGCGGCGGAAATCCGGCGGGGCGCTGCTCGGAGACCGCATCCGCATGAACGCCATCGCGGGGGCGCACGTGTTCATGCGCTCGCTCGCCACGCGCGGCGCGGAAGCGGAAATCTCCAAGAGCCTTCCCGACGCCATCGCCGCCTGCAAGGTGGCGGGTTTCGACCTGGTGATGGTCGAGACCTCGGGAATCGGCCAGGGCGACGCCGCGATCGTGCCGCTCGTCGACGCATCGCTCTACGTGATGACGCCCGAGTACGGCGCCGCGAGCCAGCTCGAGAAGATCGACATGCTGGATTTCGCCGACTTCGTCGCCATCAACAAGTTCGACCGCAAGGGCGGCGAGGACGCGCTGCGCGATGCGCGCAAGCAGGTCCAGCGCAACCGCAAGCTGTTCGACCGCCCGGCCGAGGAAATGCCGGTGTACGGCACCATCGCCTCGCGCTTCAACGACGACGGCGTCACCGCGCTCTACCAGGGCATCCTGCCGGCGCTCATCGAGCACGGCCTGAAAGCGAGGCCCGGCGCGCTCGCCGCGGTCAGGACGCGGGCGTCCTCCGGAAAGAACGCGATCGTGCCGCCGGCGCGCAACCGCTATCTCGCCGAAATCGCGGAAACGCTGCGCGGCTATCACGCGCGGGCCGGAGAGCAATCGAGAATAGCGCGCGAGCGGCAGCAGTTGCTCGCATCGAAGTCGATGCTCGCTGCTGCCGGCGAAGACACCGGTGTCCTCGATCCCCTCATCGCGGAGAAGAACGCCAGGCTCGAGGCGGATCCGAGAAAACTCCTCGAAGACTGGCCGGATACGAAAAGGACCTATTCCGGCGACGAGCAGGTGGTCAAGGTGCGCGACAAGGAAATTCGCACCCGGCTCGACACGATTTCCCTTTCGGGAACCAGGCTGCCGAAAGTCGCGCTGCCGGGCTTCGAGGACCACGGCGAGATCCTCAGGTGGCGCATGCGCGAGAATCTGCCCGGTTTCTTTCCCTTCACCGCAGGCGTATTCGCGTTCAAGCGCGAGAACGAGGACCCGACGCGCATGTTCGCTGGCGAGGGCGATCCGTTCCGCACCAACCGCCGCTTCCATCTCCTGTCGAAAGACGTGCCGGCGAAACGCCTCTCGACCGCGTTCGATTCGGTGACCTTGTACGGTTTCGATCCCGATCCCCGGCCCGACATCTACGGCAAGGTCGGCAATTCGGGCGTGTCGATCGCCACGCTGGAAGACATGAAAGTGCTTTACTCGGGCTTCGACCTGTGCGATCCGGCCACCAGCGTCAGCATGACCATCAACGGCCCGGCGCCGACCCTGCTGGCGATGTTTTTCAACACCGCCATCGACCAGCAGGCGGACAAGTTCCGCGAGGAAAACGGCCGCGAGCCGACGGCCACCGGGCTCGGGGAGATCCGGGCACGGACGCTGTCGACGGTGCGCGGCACGGTGCAGGCGGACATCCTGAAGGAAGACCAGGGCCAGAACACCTGCATCTTCTCGACCGAGTTCTCGCTCAAGGTGATGGGCGACATCCAGGAGTACTTCATCGGGCACGACGTGCGCAATTTCTACTCCGCATCGATCTCCGGGTACCACATCGCCGAAGCCGGCGCGAACCCGGTCTCGCAGCTCGCGTTTACGCTCGCCAACGGCTTTACTTTCGTCGAAGCCTACCTCGCCCGCGGCATGGCGATCGACGATTTCGCGCCGAACCTGTCGTTTTTCTTCAGCTACGGCATGGAGCCCGAGTACGCGGTGCTCGGGCGCGTGGCGCGGCGCATCTGGGCGGTGGCGATGCGCGACAAGTACGGCGCGAACGAGCGCAGCCAGAAGCTCAAATTCCACTCGCAGACTTCGGGGCGCTCGCTCCACGCCCAGGAGATCGCGTTCAACGACATCCGCACCACGCTCCAGGCGCTGATCTCGACGTACGACAACACCAATTCGCTGCACACCAACGCCTACGACGAGGCGATCACCACGCCCACCGAGGAGTCGGTGCGCCGCGCAATGGCGATCCAGCTCGTCATCAACAAGGAATGGGGCCTCGGAAAGAACGAAAACCCCAATCAGGGCTCGTTCATCATCGAGGAGCTGACCGACCTGGTCGAAGAAGCCGTGCTGAAAGAATTCGAGGCGATCGCCGAGCGCGGCGGCGTGCTCGGTGCGATGGAAACGGGCTACCAGCGCGGCAAGATCCAGGAAGAATCGATGGTGTACGAGCACCGCAAGCACGACGGCTCATACCCCATCGTCGGCGTCAACACCTTTCGCAACCCCCGCGGAGATTCAGCCCCGCAGAAGATCGAGCTGATCCGCTCGACCGAGGAGGAAAAGCAGTCCCAGCTCAAGCGCCTGGCCGAGTTTCACGAGCTGCACAAGGCCGAATCCGGTGCGATGCTGAAGCGCCTGCAGCAAGCGGTGATCAAGGACGAAAACGTCTTTGCCGTCCTGGTTGACGCGGTACGCTGCTGCTCGCTCGGTCAGATCACCGCGGCGCTGTTCGAGGTGGGGGGGCAATACCGCCGCAACATGTGACGCGCGCGGGCGCGTCAGCTATGCGAAATGACACGCCACCACGTGCCCGTGCCCCACGTCCCTCAGCTGCGGCTCGGAGGCGGGGTCGGTGCAGACGGCGGGGCGGCCCTTGTCTCTATACAGCGGGCAGCGCGGGGCGAAGCGGCAGCCGCTGGCCGGCTGCTCGAAGTCGAACACGCCCCAGGTGCGGTGCTCGCGCTCGGCGGCCGCGCCGCCGCGCGCGTACAGGCTCACCTCGGTGCTCTGCTTGTCCGCGAGCGAAGACCACAGGATTCCCGTGTAGGGATGGCGCGGCTGGTGCGCGATGTTCTCCGCCAGACCCATTTCGACGATGCGTCCGAGATACATGACCGCTACCTTCTGACTGACCAGCTCCACGACCGGGAGGTCGTGCGAGATGAACAGATACGTGAGTCCCAGATCTCTTTGCAGGTCGCGCAGCAGGTTCACCACCTGCGCCTGGATCGAGATGTCGAGCGCGCTCGTGGGCTCGTCGGCGACGATCAGCCGCGGGCGCACCGCGAGCACGCGCGCGATCCCCACGCGGCGCTTCTCGCCGCCGGAAAGTTCCGATGGAAAGTTCGCCAGCTTGCTGTCCTTGAGGCTCACCTGCTCGAGCAGCCAGTGGATGCGGCTCGTGATCAGGGCGTCGCTCGGGCGCTCGTACACGGTGAGCGCCTCGCGCAGGATGTCGCGCACGCGCATCCTCGGGTTCAGGCCCGCATCGAGGTCCTGGAAGATCATCTGCATCTCGCGCCGCAGCGGGCGCAGCTCGGCGCGGCTCAGCTTCGTGATGTCGCGTCCGTCGAACACGATACGCCCGCTGCTCGGGTCGGTCAGCCGCAGCACCGTACGCCCGATCGTGGTCTTGCCACAACCGGACTCACCGACCAGTCCAACGGTCTCGTTCTCCCTGAGATAGAAACTCACACCGTCCACCGCGGGGATCACGCGCCCCTGGCCGGTCAGCCTCGAGACCAGGCCGCGACGCTGGCTGTAGTGCTTGCGCAGATCGGTCACTTCGAGAATGGTTCGGCTCATGCGTTCCGCTCCGTCGGGTACAACCAGCAGCGCACCTTGTGACCTGGCGCGACCTCGCCGAGCGGCGGCTCGTGACCTGAGCAGTTGTCGCGGATCGCCTCGGTGACGCGGTTGCAGCGACCGTAGAATCGGCAACCGCGCGGCACTTCGATGGTATCGAGCACTTCGCCTTCGATCGCCTGCAGATAACTCTTCCGGCGTATCATCTCCGCGCTCGGGATCGAGGCGAGCAGCGCCGCGGTGTACGGGTGGCGCATCTTCGCTCCCGGCGCGAGCACCTCCGCGGCGCGACCGGTCTCCACCACCGTGCCGCCGTACATCACCGCAATGCGGTCCGAGAGACGCTGGATCACGCTGATGTCATGGCTGATGAGTAGCGTGGTGATGCCGGTCTCGGCCTTGAGCTGGGCCAGCAATTCCACGATCCGCGACTGGATGGTGGCGTCCAGGCCGGTGGTGGGCTCGTCCGCGATCAGCAGCGACGGCTCCGCGGAGAGCGCCATCGCGATCATGGCGCGCTGACACATGCCGCCGGACATGCCGAAGGGGAAGTTGTCGAAGCGCAGCCTGGGTGAGTCTATGCGCACGCGATCGAGCCAGTGGATCGCGCGCTCCCTGGCTTCGTTTTCGCCCTTCAAGCTCGTGTGCAGGCGGATCGTCTCGACCAGCTGCTTGCCGATCGTGGAGTAAGGGTTCAGGGCCGAGCGGGGGTTCTGGAAGATCATGGCGATCTCCTTGCCGCGCACGCCCGCCATCAATGTCTCGGAGTGTTTGCGCCACCCGCGCTCGTCCTTTTCCACCGCCATGACGCGCCCATCCTCCTCCGTGACGCGCGCGTAGTTCTCCAGGCCGTCGAGCAGGTTGCGCCGCGCCCCGTTCGATTGCAGGTCGATGCGGCCGCTGATCACGCCCGGCCCGGCGGTGACGAGGCCCGCGGCCGAGAGCGCGGTGACGCTCTTGCCGCTGCCGCTTTCGCCCACGATGCCGAGCGTTTCACCGCGCGCGACGCCAAGGCTCACGCCGTCCACCGAGCGGATAAAGGCGCGCTTCGCTCGTGAATAGAAATAAGTGCGCAGGTTCTCGATGGCCAGCAGCGGCGCGTCCATCACTTCCTCCGCTTGCCTTCGAGGAGTTTGTTGAGTCCATCGCCGAGCAGCTGGAATCCGAGGATGGTCGCGAGGATCGCCAGCGCCGGCGCTGTCGAGGGCCAGAAATTGCCTTGCAGGAAATAGTTCGCGCCCGCCTGGACCATGTTGCCCCATGAAGGCGTGGGCTCCTGCACGCCGAAGCCGAGGTAGCTCAGGCTCGTCTCGACCAGTATCGCTTCGGCCATGCCGAGGGTGGCCTGGATCACGAGCAGCGCGCGGCAATTCAACCACAGGATATGCTTGAGAATGACCGTGTGCGCCGGCAACCCCAGCGCATGCGCCGCCTCGATGAAGCTCTTCTGTCGAAGAAATGCGATCTTGCCCGCGATCAGGTTGGCGATCACCGGCATGCCGGTGATGCCGACCACGACCATGACGTAGTAAATGTCCGCTTTGAACGCGGCGATCACCAGCAGGATCAGCACCAGGCGCGGGAACGAGTCGATCAGGTTGTCGAAGTAGCTGATGACCGTATCGAACCAGCCGCCGCGGTAGCCCGCCAGGATGCCGAGAATGCTTCCGCCGACGACGGAGATCGTGATTGCAAGCAATCCCGGGAGAAAGTAGGCCTGGATGCCCAGAATCAGCCGGGCCTGCAGATCGCGCCCGAGGAAATCGGTGCCGAGCAGGTGCCCGGACGTGAACGGCGCCGCGTTGATCAGCCCCACGTTCATCCGCTGCGGGTCATCGGGCAGCCAGCCGAACGCCCCGAGCGTGTACGAGATCACCACCACCGCAACCACCAGCAGCCCGTAGCCCACGTAGAGGAGATCGAGCGGGTCCGCACGCTGCCGCAGCGACAGCTCGGAGAACTCGCCGATGGGGCCGGCCGTCTGGACGTAGCGACGCATGCGCGTTGCCTACTCTCTGGACGCGCGCGGGTTGACCGCGGTGAAGACGATGCGCTGCAACAGGTTGCCCAGGCGCACGAAGGCAGCCGCCACGAGGGCAATGCCCATGATGACCGGGAAGTCGCGGTCCTGCGCCGCCTGCCACGCCATGCGCCCCATCCCGGGCCAGTTGAACACCTGCTCGACGATGACCGCGCCGCCGAGCAGGAACGGGATCTTGGCACTCATGATCTCGGTGACCGGGATGAGGAAACCCTCCTTGAACGCGTGGCGCCATACCGGAGCGCCCTTGGCTCGGGCGGTGCGGATGTAGTCTTCGGCCAGCACCCGCGACAGCTCCTCGCGCAGGTGGCGGATCATTTCGGCGAGCGTGCCGCTCGCGATCCCGAGCACGAAGATCGGCACGAGGAAATACAGCCATGCGTGCGTCTGCTTCGTCGCCGTTCCCGAGATCAGCGGGAACATGCCGAACTGATGGATGAAGACGTAGACCACGATGT
>DATHJM010000254.1:0-2869 GCA_035489775.1 Burkholderiales bacterium | reverse complement strand
GACGCTTCCCACGCTACGGGCTCGCAACCGGCACTGCGTCGGTGAACGCAAGGCACAAGCGGTTGAATTCGGCCGGTTCCTCCTGGTTCACCGCGTGACCGGTCCTGGGCACGACGACCAGGCGCGCGTCGGGCAGCACGCGCTCGAGGAACTCGCTCGGCTTGCGGCAGCCCGCGTCCTCGTCGCCGACGACGACGAGCGTTCGCACGTGGAGCGATGCCAGCCGCTTCTGGTGGACGTACAGCGGCGGCCGGCGTGCCTGCACGCCGCGCATGGTGTTGGCGTGTCCGACCGGCGACATTTTCGAAAGCTCCTCGAGCGAGCGGCGGAATTCGGCCTGGTTTTTCTCCATCATGCGGATGCGGTTGGGGTTCCGGCTCATCTGCTCGGCGAAAGCCGGCATCCCGCCCGCTTCGATCTGCTTCGCGTTCGCCTCGGAGTTCTGGCGGAAAACCGCCGGATCGTCCGAACCCGAGCCGATGCCGACCAGCGTCGCCGAAAGCACGCGCCCCGGTGCCTTCAGCGCGAACTGCAAAGTCGAGGCCGCGCCCATCGACACACCGACGAGATGAGCTTTCTCGATTCCCAGCCCGTCCAGGACCGCGCCGATGTCGGCGAGCGCGTGGTACTGCGAATAGGACCCGACCGAAGCGGGCACATCCGACGGCGGATAGCCGCGCGCGTTGAACGCCACGCAGCGATGTCCGGCGCGAAAAGCCTCGACCTGCATGTCGAAGCTGCGGCAGGAGCCCGCGTACTCGTGCACGAACACGACGGCCGGACCCGCGCCGCGCTCCTCGCAGTAGAGCTTCACTCCATCGACGGAAACGACAGGGCTCATTCCGCCTTGAATCCGGAAGTCTTCACGACCTGCATCCATTTCGCGATCTCCGTGCGGATGACGTCGGAGAATTGCCCGGGCGAACTCGCCGAGGGCTCGAAGCCCTGCGCGGAAATCACCTCGCGCATCTCGGAGGAACCTGCCGCCCTTCGCACTTCTTCATTGAGCCGCGCGACGATCTCCGGCGGCGTGGCCCGCGGTGCGATCAAACCGAACCACGCTGTCACTTCGAACCCCGGCAGGCCCGCCTCCGCCATGGTCGGCACCGAGGGAAGCTGCGCGATCCGCGCGGGGCCCGCGACCGCCAGCGCCCGCAGCTTCCCGGACTGGATGTTCTGCAGCTGGAAGGACGCGAGGATGTCGAACAGGATCTGCACCTGTCCCGAGAGCAGATCGACGAGCGCGGGCGCGACGCCCTTGTAGGGGACATGAACGATGCCGGCCCCGGTGAGAGATTTGAAATGCTCGCCGGAGAAATGCTGCAGCGTGCCCTCGCCGATCGAAGCGAAGTTGAGCCGGCCGGGCTGCGATTTCGCGAGATCCACGAGTTCGGCGAGCGATTTCGCCGGAACCGAGGCGTTCACCACGAGGAGAAAGGGCGCGCTCGCAACCAGGCTGACAGGTGCAAAGGCCGCGAGCGAATCGTAGGGAGGAACGGCGCGCACCACCGGCGCCATGCCGAGCGTGGACACCGTCCCGAGCCCGAGCGTATACCCGTCCGCGGGCGCTTTCGCCACTGCGCCGATGCCGATCGTGCCGCCGGCGCCGGCACGGTTCTCGACGACCACTTGCTGGCCCAGCCCTTCGCTCATCTTCTTCGCGAGCGCGCGGCCGAGGAGATCGGCGGAGCCCCCGGCTGGAAACGGAACGACGACCCGGACCGGCCGCGACGGATAGGATTGCGCGAACGCCGGGCCGACGACCAGCGCTGCGCAGATCGCAACGACAACGCGACGACCGGGTTTCATGCGTTCTCCATGCGCTCAGGGAGCATCGCCGCGGAACCCCGATGCACGGATGATCGGTCCCCAGCGATCGTAGCCGGCTCTTACGACGGCTGCGAATTCCGCGGCGCTCATCTCGCGCACCTCGAGATCGAGGTTGCGCATTTTGTCTTTCACCGCGCTCGCGCGCATGGCTCGCGCGAAGGCTGCGTTCAGCTTCGCCACGGTTTCGGCGGGCGTCCCCGCGGGCGCGAAAATCCCGAACCACCCGTCCGCGGTGAGCTCGGGATGGCCGAGTTCGGCGAAAGTCGGCACCTCCGGCGCGGCCGGCGAGCGCTCCCTGCCCGACATTCCGAGCACCGCGATCTTGCCCCCCTTCGCCTGGGCGAGCAGGGTTCCCAGAGGCTGGATCGTCGCGGGGATGTGCCCGGCGACGACGTCGAGAATCGCGGGTCCCGCACCTTTGTACGGCACCTGGACGAGCGGCACGCCCAGCGTCTGTCCGAGCAGCACGCCGAAGAAATGCGTCGAGCCGCCCGCGCCGGAGGAAGCGAAGCTCGCGCGCGCGGAATCGGCCTTCACCCAGCTCACGTAGTCGGCGAGGGTCTTCGCCGGCAAGCCCGCGTGGATCCCGAGGGCGAAAGCCCAGTTGCCCGTGTGCGCGACGGGCGCGAAATCGGCGAACGGATCGAACGGCGGCTTGGAGAGCGTCTGCGGGCGGATGACGACGGTCGCATCCGGCGCGACCATCAGCGTGTTGCCGTCGGGCGTTGCGGCCTTCAGCGCTTCGGCTGCGATCTGCCCCACTGCTCCGGGCCGGTTTTCGACGATGACCGTTCGTCCGAGCGCCTCGCTCATCGGCTCGGCGAACATGCGCCCCAGCACGTCCACCGCACCTCCGGGCGGATATCCGACGAGCATCTTCGCCGGCGTGCGCGCGGTCTGCGCGAAGGCAGCCGGGCAGACCAGTGCGGCCGCCAGCGCGCACCGGAGAAGGTTTCGAATCCGCATATCGGAGTCTCGAACCCTAGCGATCCTTCCCCTGCGACACGTCCATGATCAACCGCGTGAGCAGGTACAGGCG
>DATHJM010000253.1:0-4805 GCA_035489775.1 Burkholderiales bacterium | reverse complement strand
GCCGCGGCGGGCACCGCGGTGCGCGGCGCATAGAGCGGACTCATGAACTCGCTCACGACCGGGCTTCCCTGCGACGCGATGGCCGCGGCCTCGGCGCGCTCCATGCGTTCGTGCAGCAGCCGCTTCGCGCCCGGTCCCAGTATCCGCTCGATGCGCTCGTCGAGCGGCGGGTGCGTGGAGAGCCAGGCGAATTCGAAATAGTCGTTGACCGGCGCGCCGATGCACATGTGCGAAAGCTCCTCGGCGTGGCGCTCGACGATGACGCTGCCGCGCCGGCCGATCTTGAAGAGCGCGTTGCCGATGCCGTCCGGGTTGCGGGTGAACTGCACCGCGGAGGCGTCGGCGAGGAACTCCCGCTGGCGCGCGATCACCGCCTTGATCAATCGCCCGGCGAACACGCCGATCGAGCCGATTATCCAGAGCGCGAGCCCAAGGAGGAACACGCGGAAATCGACCCTGGCCCTCAGGTTCTCGCCGCCATCTTCGCTCCGGCCGCCGGTCATCATGGCGGCGCCGAGCGAGCCGAACAGCACGATGCCTGCGATCACGCCTACCAGCGTGACGTTGAGACGCATATCGCCGTTCAGGATGTGGCTGAACTCGTGCGCCACGACGCCTTGAAGTTCGTCACGGTTGAGTTGCTCCAGCGCCCCCCGCGTCACGATGATCGCGGCCTCGTTGGGGGAGAAGCCGGCCGCGAAGGCGTTGATCGTGTGCTGGTCGTCCATGACGAACACCAGCGGCACGGCGATTCCGGAAGCGAGCGCCATCTCCTCGACGACGTTGAGCAGCCGGCGTTCCGAAGGCTCGCCGGTGTCGCGCTTCATGTGGCGCGCGCCGATCATGTCGGCCACCGCCGCGCCGCCGCCCGAGAGCTGATGGAGCCGCAGTCCCGTCCCCCAGGCGATCACGCCGAGGATTACCGCCGTGGTCCAGCCGTAGACGTGGCGGGGAACCGCCCCGAGCAGATTGCTCTCGTAGAGGAGCGGCGGATCGAACATCCAGATGTAGACAGCGGCCCCGACAAGGTCGAGCACCGCGACGATCGCGGCAACGGCGAACACGAACAGCAGCAGCATCACAACGGTGTGGCGCCGCGCGCGGCGCTGCTGCTCGAAGAAATTCACTTGAGGCCCCTCACCCTGGCCCTCTCCCGCGTGCGGGAGAGGGAATGAGAAGCTAGCTGAAAGAAACCTTGACGGGCTTGCGCTCCTCCGGGGACTCGGTGGACTCGAGCAAGGTCGCCTCCTTGAAGCCGCCGAAGCCGGCGACGAAGTTGTCCGGGAAGCTCTCGATCGCGGTGTTGTAGCTCATCACCTCGTCGTTGTAGGCCTGGCGAGCGAAAGAAATCTTGTTCTCGGTGCTGGTGAGCTCCTCGGAGAGCTGCATCATCGTCTGGTTGGCCTTGAGGTCCGGGTAGGCCTCGGAAAGCGCGAAGAACCGGCCGAGCGCCGCGGACAGGCCCGCCTCCGCCGCCGCCATGTGCTTCATCGCCCCGGCGTCGGCAGGGTTGGCGGCGGCGCGCTGGTTGGCGCTCTGCGCGCCGTTCCTCGCCGCGATCACCGCTTCGAGCGTTTCGCGCTCGTGCTTGATGTAGCCCTTCGCCGTTTCCACCAGATTCGGGATCAGGTCGTAGCGGCGCTTCAGCTGGACATCGATCTGCGCAAACGCGTTCTTGAAGCGGTTGCGCCGCGCGACCAGCCCGTTGTAGATCGAGATGAGCCACACCACGGCCGCGACGACGATTCCGACGAACACCCAGGATCCCCAGCCCATGTCTCCCCCCTTTTCTCGTGTATGTTCCTGTCGCGAGCGAACGCGGATTCAGTCGTCGTCCTCGTCGTGTATCACCACGGTCCCGGCAAGCTTGTCATGCCAGCCCTGCTTGCGCTTGTCGAAGGCGACCCAGATGAACCCGAGCATGAAGAAGCAGGAAAGGATATAGGCAAAGTAGCGGCCGATCAGCTTTCCCGTGGAAGGCGTACCGAAGGTATCTGCGTCCGCTATCTTGGCCGAGATCAGCATCTTCCCGGGAGTCGCGCTGCGGTAGCGCCAGAAGAAGATCACCGCGAGCGCAGGGAGCAACCCCTGCACGACCAAATCGAAGATCACGGTTTTCCCTTCGTTGGAAAGCCGCAGGTATTCCCTGCCGTAGAACGCTATCGCAATCAGGCCGATAAAGACGACGAGGATCAGCGAATCGATGAGGGTGGCGAGCACGCGCTTCCAGAAGCCTACGTATTTCGGGTCGCGCGACGTCACGATGTCGGCCATGGCCACCCCCTTTGCGGTGCATGGTAGCCCGACCGTTGTGACCGAAGCAACAGCGCTTTATGATGGCCCGGGATTTCGGAAAGGCCGCGCATGAAAGCCGTGCTGTGCAAGAACTGGGGGCCGCCCGACACGCTGGTGGTCGAGGACGTTCCTTCGCCTGCGCCGGGAAAGGGACAGCTTCTGGTGTCCGTAAAGGCGAGCGGGGTGAATTTTCCCGACGTCCTCCTCATCCAGAACAAGTATCAGTTCAAGCCCGAGCTGCCCTTCTCGCCGGGAAGCGAGATCGCCGGCGTGGTCAGGCAGGTCGGCGAAGGCGTGCACGGGTTCATGCCGGGGGACCGGGTGATGGCGCACATCCGCTGGGGCGGCTATGCGCAGGAAGTCGCGGTCGACGAGGCGCTCGTCGCGCCGGTTCCAGCCGGTCTCGATTTCACGGTCGCCGCATCGTTCGGCCTCGTGTACGCGACTGCCTATCACGCGCTCAAGGACCGCGCGGCGATCAAGGCCGGCGAAACGCTGCTCGTGCTCGGCGCGGCGGGCGGGGTCGGCCTTGCGGCAGTGGAACTCGGCAGGCTCTTCGGTGCGCGCGTGATCGCCTGCGCGTCCTCCGACGAGAAGCTCGAAACCTGCAGGCGTTTCGGCGCCGAAGTCACGATCAACTACGAGCGCGAGGATCTGCGCGAAGCCCTCAGGAATCTGGGCGGCGCCGTCGACGTCGCGCTGGATCCGGTCGGCGGAAGGTATTCCGAGCCTGCCGTGCGCGCGATGGCCTGGAAGGGACGCTACCTCGTGGTCGGCTTCGCCTCAGGCGAGATCCCGAAGATCCCGCTCAACCTTACGCTGCTCAAGGGCTGCGCTATCGTGGGAGTTTTCTGGGGCGAGTTCGCCAGGCGCGAGCGCGACCTCAACGCGGCGAACCTGAAGGAGCTGACGGCGTGGCTGCGCGCCGGGAAGATCAAGCCGCTGGTGAGCGCAAGCTACCCGCTCGAGCGCGCCGCCGACGCGCTCAACGACATGATGAACCGCAAGGTTCAGGGAAAGGTCGTGCTGACTACGGAATAGTCGCGGGGGAGCTTCAGCGCGGGGTTTCGCTCGCGGTCGCAGACACCGGCACCCACTGCGAGGGACAACTGGGGACGTTGGGGTAGTAATCGTTGTAATCGGGGCAGTAGTAATACACGCCCCCGCCCTGCTCGATGTAAGCCGGCGGTTCGGTATAGACCGGCGGCGGAGCGTACACCGCCGGAGGATAGTAGGGATAGGAATAAAAGAACGGCGCACCGATCACGACCGCGCCGCCGACGACTACGCGGTGGCGATGGAAGAAGGGAGGACGGCCGATAAACACCGGCCCGGGGCGAACGCCCACGAATGGCCGTCCAATGGGACGTCCGGCGTGAAAGCCGACGGCTGCTACTCCTCCATGTCCGCCGTGAACGCCGATGGATGCCCCGCCACCGTGTACTCCGCCGCCCGCATGGCCGCCGCCTCTGCTGCCGCCGCGCGCGAAGACGGCGCCTGAGCTTGCCAGCAGCGCCGCTCCCAGCAGAATCGCAATCGGTCGTTTCATTGGAGCCTCCTTTCAGGAGAATCCGGCTCTGAAGAAAGTGTAGCGTCAGCGGACAGTCAGTGTTGGCCTTTTACACCTTTTACACCTGGTTACATCCGGCATCGCTCAGCACTCCGGCTCGCCCGCCCGAGGCGCGGGCCGTGCGACAAATCCGAACCGGCGGGGAACATCCGCGGATCGAATGGAAGCGATCGGCACGCTTTTGCCCTGCAACATCACTTGCGCTTCCGCGCCATGCGCGACGTCCTCCAGGAGCCGCTCGAGCGCCCGGCCGCGCACGTCGGTGAGACGCTCGAGAACGGCCGAAAGATCGCGGTCGAGGAGCACTCCGACGCCGATCTCCGTCTCGAGAAGCAGCGCGCCCGCGTCATCGAGAAATACCGCTTCGAGCGCGTTCGGCATCGCGCCGGTGTGCGCGAGAATCCCCTGCCCCGCGTCGTCGAGCCTGTAGACCCACGGCGTGTAATCGAGCGCGACGAACACCCGCTGCGGGCCGTTCTGGAAATACCAGCGGCCTTCGGCGTCGGCTGCGTAATTCCTGCCGATGAACTCCCTGACCGCGGCATGCGCTATGCGCTCGAAGCGCCCCGCGACGGTCTTGATCATCCAGTTTCCGCGCCGGTCGAGTGAGAGCCAGCCGTACACCGCCGGCACGTCCGGCCATTTCAGCATCGAGCGCAATACGATCTCGTCCATCGGGCCTCTGGTATCCTCGAAGTCTAATCCACCAGCCGATCCTGCCCCGAATGAAGCGCGAGGATTTCACCTTCGTCCACAGCCTGCGGGTGCGCTGGGCGGAAGTCGACCGGCAGGACGTGGTCTTCAACGGGCACTATTTTCTCTACTTCGACGTCGCGGTCGCGGAATACTGGCGCGCCATCGGCTTCCGCTACCCCGAGGACATCGTCGAGAAGTTCGGCACCGACATCTACGCCGTGAAGGCGAGCGCCGAATACCACGG
>DATHJM010000252.1:0-3718 GCA_035489775.1 Burkholderiales bacterium | reverse complement strand
CTTCGTGCTCGGGCGGGTCAGCCTCAATCCGCTGCGCCACATCGATATGGTCGGGACGATCGCCGTCCCCTTGCTGATTCTCGTCGTGAGCAAGCTCTTCGGCGGCGCCGGGATCCTGTTCGGCTGGGCGAAACCCGTGCCGGTGAATTTCCACGCGCTGCGCCGCCCCAAGCGGGACATGCTGTGGGTCGCCGCCGCCGGACCCGCCGCGAACCTCGTCATGGCGATCGGCTGGGCGCTGGTGATGAAGGCCGCGCAAATGCTTCCGCAAAGCATGTTTTCCCTGCCGATGAGCCTGATGGCCGAAGCCGGAATCACCGTCAACATCGTGCTCATGGTGCTGAACCTGCTGCCGATCCTGCCGCTCGACGGCGGGCGAATCGCGGTGAGCGTGCTGCCGAATCGCCTGGCGCTCGGTTATGCGCGCCTCGAGCCCTTCGGTTTTCCGCTCCTGCTGCTTCTGCTTTTTACCAACGTGCTCGGCGCGATCATGATGCCGATGGTCAATGCTTCGATCGGCTTGATCGAAGCGATCTTTCAGCTGTAGCCCGCACATGTACGAAGAACGCGTGGTCTCCGGCATGCGCCCCACGGGCGCGATGCACCTGGGGCATTTCCACGGCGCGCTCAAGAACTGGGTGAAGCTGCAGAGCGAGCATCCGTGCCTGTTCTTCGCCGCGGACTGGCACGCGCTCACGACGCACTATGAAACGCCCGAGGTGATCGAAGAAAGCGTCTGGGACATGGTGATCGACTGGCTGGCGGCCGGCATCGACCCGGCGCAGGCGACCCTGTTCATCCAGTCGCGCATCCCGGAGCACGCCGAACTGCACACGCTGCTCTCGATGATCACGCCGCTCAGCTGGCTCGAGCGAGTGCCGAGCTACAAGGACCAGCAGGAGAAGCTTATCGACCGGGACCTGTCGACTTACGGTTTCCTCGGTTACCCGCTGTTGCAGGCGGCCGACGTGCTCGTGTACCGCGCGAAGTACGTTCCGGTCGGCGAAGACCAGGTGCCGCACATAGAGATGACGCGTGAGGTCGCGCGGCGCTTCAACCACATCTACGGCCGCGAGCCCGGGTTCGAGGACAAGGCCAAGGCCGCCGCGAAGAAATTGGGCAGCCGCAAGGCCAAGGTGGTGATGGAGTTGCGCACCAAGTACCAGGAACAGGGCGACGCCGAGGCGCTGGCAGCCGCGCGCGCGCTGCTCGAGAAGCAGGGAAATCTCTCCGTCGCGGACCGGGAGCGCCTGTACGGCTTTCTCGAGGGAGGAGGCCGGATGATCCTGGTCGAGCCCGAGGCGTTGTTGACCGAAGCCCCCAAGCTTCCCGGAACGGACGGGCAGAAGATGTCGAAATCCTACGACAACACGATTTCACTGCGCGAGGACGCGGAATCGGTCAAGAAGAAGATCCGCACCATGCCGACCGACCCGGCAAGGGTGAAGCGCAGCGATCCGGGTGATCCGGACAAATGCCCGGTCTGGCAGCTCCACCTGGTCTACAGCGACGAAAAGACCCGCCAGTGGGCGAATCAGGGCTGCCGCACCGCTGGTATAGGCTGCCTCGAATGCAAGCAGCCCGTGATCGACGCGGTGCTCGCCGAGCAGGGACCTATGCGCGAGCGCGCGCAGAAGTATCTCGACGACCCGACCCTGGTTCGCAACATCGTCGCCGACGGGTGCGAAAAGGCGCGCAAGCTCGCACGCGAGACCATGCGCGAGGTGCGCGAAGCGATGGGGCTCGCTTACACGTGAGCGACCCGGTGCAGCTCACCATTCCGACACCGGCGCAAGCCGCCGGCGCGCCGGGTGCGCTCGCAGCCAACGCACCGAGTGCGCTCGTAGCAAAAGTGCGCGGCGAACCGTTTACCGAGCTGCCGCAGGACCTGTATATCCCGCCCGATGCGCTCGAGGTCTTCTTCGAGACCTTCGAGGGGCCGCTCGATCTGCTGCTCTACCTCATCCGCAAGGCGAACCTCGACATCCTCGACATTCCCATGGCGCGGCTCACCGAGCAGTACATGGAATACGTCGAGGTGATGCGCACGAAGAACCTCGAACTGGCCGCCGAGTATCTGGTCATGGCGGCGATGTTGATGGAAATCAAATCGCGCATGCTCCTTCCTCGCCCGACGATGCCGGGCGAGGAAGGAGCAGACCCGCGCGCCGAACTGGTCCGGCGGCTGCTCGAGTACGAGAAGATGAAGCTCGCAGGGCAGAAGCTCGATGCGCTGCCGCAGCTCGGGCGGGACTTCTTCCCCGTGGAGGTCTGGATCGAACAGACTCTCGCGCAGCGCCTGCCGCAGGTGAACGTCGTGGACCTTCAGGAAGCATGGCGCGCCCTCCTCGTGCGTGCGAAAATGACGCAGCACCACCGTGTCAGCCGCGAGGAGCTTTCGGTACGCGAGCACATGAGCCTTATCCTGCGCAGGCTCCGCAGTGGCGGCTTTGCCGAGTTCGGCGAGTTGTTCGAGCCGGGCCGCGGCGTGCCGGTCCTGGTCGTCAATTTCCTCGCGGTGCTGGAGCTCGTGAGGGAAGGCCTGATCGATGTCACGCAGTCCGAATCTTTCGCGCCCATCTACGTGAAGCTGGCCCATGCCCAGTCCGAATGAAGTGAAAATCGTGCTCGAGGCAGCTCTGCTCGCCGCGCAGGAGCCGCTTCCGGTCTCGGAGCTGCGCAAAATGTTCGACGAGGAGATCGATGCAGACACGATCCGCAGGCTGCTCGAGGAGCTGCGCGAGGCGTGGAAGGACCGCGGTGTCGAGCTCGTGGCGACCGCGAGCGGCTGGCGCTTCCAGACGCGCGCCTCGTACCAGAGATTCCTGGAGCGCATCCATCCCGAAAAAGCGCCACGCTACTCGCGTGCCGTGCTCGAGACGCTTGCGATCGTCGCCTACCGGCAGCCGGTGACGCGCGGCGACATCGAAGAGGTCCGTGGCGTCACCGCTTCAGCCGAGGTGATAGGCCGCCTGGAAGAACGCGGCTGGGTGGAAGTGATCGGGCACAAGGAGGTGCCGGGGCGCCCGGCCCTGTACGCGACCACCAAGACTTTCCTCGACGACCTGGGCCTGCGCTCATTGCAGGAACTGCCTTCCCTTGAAGACATCGCCAAGACGCTTGATCTCACGCAGACTCCGCCGCCCGCTTCGAAGCCCGAGCCCGCTTCGCAACCCGAGCCCGCTTCGCAGCCCGCGCCCGACGAGTCAGCGACCGCGCGCGCGGTCTAGACCCGCGGGGCCCGCCGAGAAGCTTCACAAGGTTCTTGCGCGCTCTGGTCTCGGCTCGCGCCGCGACATGGAAGCCGCGATCGTTTCCGGCAGGCTCCTGGTCAACGGCACGCGAGCCGCTTTGGGGCAGCGCGTGGGGCCGCGCGATCGGGTCGCGCTGGACGGGCACCGGGTCTCGTTGCGGTTCGAAGAGGGCGCGCCGCGCCTGCTGATCTACCACAAGCCGGCCGGGGAGCTCGTCACAGCGCGCGATCCCTCGGGCAGGCCGACCGTGTTCGACCACCTGCCGAGAATGCGGGGCAGCCACTGGATCGCGATCGGCCGGCTGGATTTCAATTCAGGCGGTCTCCTGCTGTTCACCGACTCCGGCGAGCTCGCCAACCGCCTTATGCATCCGAGCAGCGAGATCGAGCGCGAGTACGCGGTTCGGGTGCGGGGCGAGCTCACGCGCGAGCAGCTCCGCACGCTCGCAGAAGGGGTCGCACTCG
>DATHJM010000251.1:0-2087 GCA_035489775.1 Burkholderiales bacterium | reverse complement strand
CTATGCAATGCACTTGAGATTACAGAACACCTCCCCGCCGGAGCGAGGAGGCAAGACTCGCATTCAAAATTCCAGCGTGCCGCCAGCCGCGTCCAACCCCACTACTCGCCGAAATACTTCAGCGCGATCTGGATGCCCTCGTCGTACATGCTTTGGAACTTTCCTTGGAACCGTTCCCCACGCTTGGTGCTGCGTGAGAGAAACTCGATGACATGCGCAAACGGTGTCTCACGCCGACGGTCCTCCGCCTCGATCTGTGTCGTCGACCCCGCGTCAATCAAGCCGTCAAGATCGTAGTCGACGACGTAATAGTAGAGCGCTCCGACGTAGACGCCGCGCGAGGGTTCATTGCGGATGCGGAGCATCTCCGCCCGGTTGCCCTTGGGTGCAATGTGGTCGTAACACCACCGGCGATCCTCGAGCCTGATGCACCCGGTCGTGGCCCCTTCACGTTCGAGCCAGACGCGCTCCGTCCTCGCGCGATTTCTCGACAGACCCTCGGGGAATGGCATCTTCACCGAGGTCACGAGATTGATGGCCTTGCGCACGTCTTCGCGCTCCGCCGCAACGGTTGAAGTCAACGCAACGCCGAGCAACAGGCTCGCCACGAGGAGAGACTTAAATGGCTGGAACATGTGGGTGAAACCTTCCGTCGGTAAGAGTTTCCAAAGCAGCGGCGGGCCTCAAGTGTCGCTATTCACCCAGGTACTTGAGTGCAACCTGGATGCCTTCGTCATAGAGGGCCTGAAAGTCGCCGCGAAATTGGTCGCCGCGATTGGCGGCGCGATAGAAAAACTGGCTTATCCTGCCAACCGGGGCGTACGGCTCACCTTCGAGGGTGGTCGTGCTCCCAATGTCGATCGTGCCATCGAGATCCAAATCGTCGACATATTGATAGGGCTGGCCGACCAGCAGCCCCGGCACGGGCTCCTTGCGGATGCGCAGCATCTCCGCGCGGTTGCCCACAGGGGCGAGATGCTCATAGCACCACCTGATTTTGTCATCGAGCCGCAGGCAGGCGACAGTGGCACCATTGCTGTCGAGGTGGACCCGTTCGGTATGCGCCACGATGTTGTGCAGGTTTTCCGGGTACGGCATTTTCACTCCGGAAATCAGATTGATGACCATCCGCACCTGCTCTCGCTCGGCGGCTGTTGCTGACGTCAGGCCCGCGCCGATCACAAGTGCGCATGCGCACGCGAGTGTCTTGATCATGTGGTGAACCCCTCCCATGGAGCGGCAAGGCAACGCGGCGAATCCCGCTCGGTTCCTGAGGCCCCTGCACTTTGCTGTGGAAAAACATGTCGCTTACCGCACCGAAAACGGCGCGCTGTACGGCCGCCCGAACGGAATGCCTGCCGTCAGCGTCTGCAGCGGCTTGAGGCAGGCGCATCCCTCGCGTTTATTCTTGCGCGCGTCGCAGCATGGGCAAGAAATATCATTCGGCGTTGGCCTTAGAAGCTGATCGCAACCGTAGGTGTCGCGGTCGCGTTCGTCCCGACGCTGCTACGTGTCGGTGGCTGCCCAGCGCAGCCGCGATCCGTAAATCTACGTAGCCATGAATATTTCAAACGGACGCGATGCGCTTAGGGGATTGGCAACCTGAAGATGATGATAATGTCTTCATCAAAATAATGGAGACTTGTACATGCGTAAAACAGCAATGGCGCCGGATGCCTTCCCGCATCGCGGCACAGCCGCCCCTTTCCGTGTCGGCATCGGTCTGGCGCTCGCAGCGGGCGCCGGCGCGATGTTGTGGGGCGTCGGCGCCCACAGCCTCTCCTTCATGAGCGAAACTCCCATGACGGTCGAGGACCGCGTCGCTGACCTGACGGCAGGGCTCGCCCAAGTCAAGGCGGCGACCGCCAAGCTGCGCGAGAGCCAGGGCGACACCTCCGAGGAGCTTTCCCATATCCGCGCGAGCCTCGCCAATACCGAGATCGGCCTTGCGGCGCTGCGCACCACCGTCGGCGAGAACGAGGCGCGCGGGAGCGATACGGCTACCCAGATCGAGTCGAATCTCGCTCAACTGAAGGACAAGACGCTCCGCCTCCGCATGGCGCAGGACGACACCGCAACCGAGCTAG
>DATHJM010000250.1:0-5382 GCA_035489775.1 Burkholderiales bacterium | reverse complement strand
GTTTGAGCAGGGAAAGGGCGCTTGCGCTCATGCGGTGCCGCGGACAAAGCGGCGATGATACGCCTCCCGGCACCGGAGCGCGCGCTTGCTTCAGGCGAGGCTGCGGTTTTCCCTCAGCATCTTTGCGCACTCCTCGGCCGTCGTCGGAACCGAGAAATAATAGCCCTGGATCTCGTCGCAGCCGTTCGCGGCGAGCAGCTCGAGCTGCTCCTGCGTTTCCACGCCCTCGGCCACGACCTTGAGCTTGAGGCTGTGCGCGAGGCCGATGATGGCGAGCGTGATCATCGCGTCCTCCGGGTCGGTCGTGATGTCGCGAATGAAGGAGTGGTCGATCTTGAGCGCGTCGATCGGAAAGCGCTTCAGGTACGCGAGGCTCGAATAGCCCGTGCCGAAATCGTCGACCGAGATCTTCACGCCCGAGTCTTTCAGGCCGCGCAGCGTGCGGGCAGCGCCCTCCGGATCGCTCATCAGGAGAGACTCGGTGAGCTCGAACTGGACGAGCGAAGGATCGATGCCCGCTTCCCGCAGGATGTGCCTGACGATGGACTCGAAATCCTTCTGCTGGAACTGGCGCGCGGAGAGGTTCACCGTCACCGGCTTGACCGCGAGCCCGTCCCGCCGCCATGCCTGAATCTGCTCGCACACTTCGCGCAACACCCGTTCGCCCACCGGCACGATCAGGCCCGTGTCCTCCAGAACCGAAACGAATTCCCCCGGCAGGACCAGACCCCTCTCGGGATGCTGCCAGCGCAGCAGCGCCTCGAAACCGCAGATGAGGCGGCTCTTCAGCTCCACTTTTGGCTGGTAGTGGAGGAGGAACTCCTTGTTATCGATGGCCCGGCGCAGCGCCGCATCCATCTGCACGCGCGCGAGCGCCCGCTCGTTCATCTCGCGGGTGAAGTACTGGTAGGTATTGCGGCCCTGTTCCTTGGCGCGATACATGGCGGTGTCGGCATTCATGACCAGCGCTTCGGGGTTGTCGCCGTCGGCCGGGAACAGCGTGATGCCGATGCTCGCGCTGACGTAGGTGTCGTGCGCATCGAGCTTGAACGGCAGGGCCAGAGCGTCCAGGATTTTTTGTGCGACGACGCCCGCGTCCCCCGGTTTCGAAAGCTCGGACACGATGGCGCCGAATTCGTCCCCGCCGAACCGGCCCACCGTATCGCCGCTGCGCACGCATTGTGAAAGCCGGGTCGCCGCTTGCTTGAGCAGCTTGTCGCCGGCGCTGTGCCCCTGTGTGTCGTTCACCAGCTTGAAGCGGTCCAGGTCGATGAAGAGCACCGCCATGGGTTCCCCGCTGCGCCGTGCGTGCGCCACGGTTTTCAGCAGGCGGTCGTGAAACAGGTGCCGGTTGGGCAGCCCGGTGAGAGAGTCGAATTGCGCGAGGCGCTCGAGGCGCTCTTCCGCGCTCCTGCGCTCGATCGCGACCGCCAGTATGTTCGCCACGCTCTGCAGGAAACTTGCCTCGTCCTGGCCGAAGTGGCGCTCCGTGCGAGTGTGCGCGCTGAGTATTCCGAACGTTCCGGCCGTTCCGAATATGGGGACCTGGATGCCGCTGCGCACGCCCAGCCGGACCAGCGGGGAATCCGAAAATCGCCCGTCCTTGGCCAGATCGTCGATGATGAGGGGCTCGCGGCGCGACAGCACGAATTCCAGGCGGCCCCCCGGGCGGATGGGCACCGTCCGGCGCGCCATCATCTCGCTCGGCCAGCCCGACGCCGCCTTGATCAGTAGCTGTTTGGCGCTTGCATCGAGCTCGAGCACGTTGCAGTAATCCGCCGCGAGCGCCACGGTGACGAGCTCCACGGCGCGGCTCAGCACGTCTTCGACGTCGGAGCTCGCGAACGCCTGCTGGCCGAACTCGGCGATGAGGCGCTGCCGCAGGGCCTGGTTGTGGATTCTCTCCTCGGCCTCTTTGCGCGAGCTGATGTCGGCCATCGCGCCGATCATGCGCACCGCCCGCCCTTCGCCGTCCAGGATCACCTGGCCGCGGTCGAGCACGTGCGCGAAACTGCCGTCATGCCGCCGGAACCGGTACTCGTCGCTCCAGCTCTGCCCGCCCGCGCCGATCACGCGATGCACGCCGGCGATGACCCGCCCCTGATCGTCGGGATGAATGCCCTCGTACCAGGATTTGACGGTGCGGTCCCCCATTTCGCGCGGATGGCCGAATACTTTGCTGAAGTTCTCGTTCCACCAGATTTCGTCGGTGCCCAGGTTCCAATCCCAGATCACGTCGTTGGTGGCCCGCACCGCCATGTCGAAGCGCTCGTTGCTCTTGCGCAGCGCCTCCTCCCGGGCGATGCGCTCGCGGATGTCGCGCGCCGTGGCGACGATGATCCAGCGGTCCCCCGAGCGCATCACGCGCCGCCTCGATTCGAACGGCAGCGTCGAGCCGTCCTTGCAGCGGTATTCGCTCCTCATGCCCTGCGTCGAACCGGTCGAGATCATCTCGTCGTAAACGGTCTCCAGCTCTTTCCGGGTCATGGGCAGGATGTCTTCCGGGCCCATCGCGAGAAACGCCTCGCGCGTATACCCGAGATTCCGGCAAACGGTTTCGTTCACGTCGACAAAGCGCATCGTCTCGCGATCGACGAGCAGGATCATGTCGTCCGACATGTCCATGGAAGCGCGAAAGCGCAGCAACGCTTCCTCGCTTCGCTTGCTCTCGGTGATGTCCCGGCCTATCCCGCGGTAGCCGAGGAAGCGCCCTTCGGCGTCGAAGAACGGCTTGCCGCTTATGTTGGCGATCTGCAGCTTGCCCGCGCCGTCGAGGCGGTGCCACTGCAGGTCGCGGAACGGCTGATGCGCTTCCAGCAGGGCGCGGTGCGCCGCCCAGTCGGCCTCGGTCATGTTGAGCGTGGGCAATTCCCAGCGGGCCTTTCCGATGACCGATTCAATCACGTGTCCGAGGCGCCGGTGGAGATTGTCGGAAACCATGGTGAAGCGGAAGTTCTCATCCTGCTCCCAGTACCAATCCGATGAAAGCTCGGTCAGGTTGCGGAAGCGCTCTTCGCTTTCGCGCAGCACTTCCTCGGCCTGCTTGCGCTGCACGAACTGTCCGATCTGCGCGCCGATCACGTGGATCGCCTGCATCAGGCGCTCGTCCGGCTCGCGGATTTCGCGGCTGTTGAACGCGAGTACCCCGATCGTCTTCCCCCCGGAATTCACCGGAAACACGAATGCGCCGTGGATGCCCGCTTCGACGGCGATCGCCTGCTGCCACACGCGCGGGTCCCGCGTGATGTCCGCGACCCACATCGGCTCGCCCGATTGCCACACCTTTCCGGCCAGTCCGACGCCCGGGGTGTAGACGACTTTGCGCGAGCGCTCCATATACAGATCGAACTGCGGTCCGGGCTTGCTCCAGGCTTCTGCAAAGTGCAGAGTGCCGGATTCGTCGTCGGCGCGGAAAAAACGCCCGCACTCCCAGTCCTGCGCTTCGCAAACCGCGCGCATCACCGCCTTCAGCGCCGCTGCAACGCTGTCGGCCTCGGTAACCGAGCGCGCCACCGTGTGCTCGAGCCAAAGCAGCTGCTCCGCGCGCTTGCGCTTGGTGATGCGGCGGGCGAGGCCGCGGTACCCCGTGAAAATTCCTGCAGCGTCGAATGTCGGAGCGCCGGTCGTCGAGAAAAAGTGCTGTGCGCCGTCCTTGTCGACCAGCCGCACGTGGAAATCGCTGAAGGGCTGGCGGGCGTCGAGCAGTCTGCGGTGCTCCTCCCATGTTCCATTGAGAGGCTGCTCGCCGAGCTCCCAGCGCGTCTTTCCGATTATCGAGGAGACCTCTTCGGCGGCCCCCCCGCGCACGAACACCCAGGTAAAACGGTGGCTGGCATCCTGCTCCCAGTACCAGTCGCCCGACAGTTCGGCGATGGCGCGAAAACGCGCTTCGCTCTCGCCCGGCCCTTCGCTCTTGCCCGGCCCTTCGCTGGCCTGCTTCGGGGGGGTCCGGTCGTTGCCTTTGTGCCTGGGGCGGGCGGACTGTCTCATGCGTTCAGGCATTGTAGACCGGCGGTTACAGCCCGCGCTACCGCATCACCCGGTTCCGCCCCGCGCGCTTGGCGCGGTAAAGGGCTTCGTCCGCCGCGCGGATGACCAGCGACGGCTTGATGAGCGTATCGTCGCGCTCGGCTGCACCGATGCTCACCGTCACCGACAGCGTCCTTTGCGGAGCGTGCGCTGCGCGGAGACGCGATCCGGTCTTCCTCTCCCTCGGCCGGTCCCCGCCGCGCACCGCCATTCTGTAGCCCTCGATGTCCTTGCGAAGCTGCTCCAGGTGCGGCAGCGCCTGCTCGAGCGTGCGGTCGGAAAACAGAACGCAGAACTCCTCGCCGCCGTAGCGGTACGAAGTGCCGCCGCCCTCGATCGCCGCGAGGCGGGCGGCGACGAGCTTCAGTACCTGGTCGCCGGTATCGTGGCCGTGGGTGTCGTTGAACTGCTTGAAATGGTCCACATCGATCATCCCGATTGCGTAGGTCGGGCCGAGGCCGGAGAGGCGCTCCTCGAGCGCGCGGCGGCTGGGCAGGTTCGTCAATTCGTCGCGGAAGGCGAGGCGGTGCGATTCCTGCAGCGCGGCCGCGAGCAGGATCACGCCGGCTGCCGACATGAACGCGCCGAACGTGCCCTGCACCGTTATCCATTCGCAGCCGATGAAGAATGCGACCAGCGCCGCCGCGATGCCGACGTCGAGAGGCCGCGGGTCCTTGCGCAGTTCCTTGGGCCCGCGGCGGGGCCACGCCCTCGCCAAGGCGGCGACGAACGCGGCAGCGAGCATGAGGCGCGCCACGAGCGGCATCGGCGGGGAGCGCAGCAACCAGTGATTGAGAACATCGCGCCACGCCGTGCCCGAGAGATCCGAGCGGCCGGAATTCGCGATCCAGATCACGATCAGGATTTCAGCCAGGCCGAGCGGAATCCAGCGATAATTCCGGTACTGGCGTACCCCGCGCTCCGGAAAGACCAGCGCGAGCAGGACGTTGAAGGGAACGAGCACGGCGAGCGCGGTCGATACCGCCGTCACGGCGAAGCTCTTGGGACCCAGGCCCGAGACCAGGTGGAAGCCCGTGTAGGCGGCGAGGAGCGACGCCAGCATGATCAGCGCGCGGCTGCGGTTGAACCACGCGCTGATCGCTGTCCCGAGCAGCAGCACGATGTAGGGCCCGACCACTGTCAGGCCGGACAGCGAGGAAGGAAGCGCGTGGGTCGCCGCGACCGCGAGCGCGAGCGCCGCCGCCAGCAGGATCACCGCCGGGACCGCTACCAACCGCAGAATTCGAAGGAGTAAGGGGTTCAACAGGGTGCCGGACGGGGCGCTAGCTGGGAATAATTCTTTGATTCGTCTGAATTATCGCGGTTTCCTGACATCATGTGTCGGGTTTACCC
>DATHJM010000249.1:0-10636 GCA_035489775.1 Burkholderiales bacterium | reverse complement strand
CTGAGATGCGGCGTTCTATTTTGCAGCGATGTTTTTTACGCGCGCTCCGCGTGAGCGGCTCGGACCAGGCATAAAAAAAGCCGCGATTCGCGGCTTTTTTTCTCGCGGTCCGTACGGCGCCGCGTCAATGCCCGGCAAGCGTTCGCTGTGCCGGCAAGCACTGAGGATTCCCATGCCGCACATGAAAACTCTGCTGCTTCTTGCCTTAGCCACCTCGGTGTTCGCGGGTTGCAACGGCGTGGGTGAAGCCGAAACCAGGAACGGGGCGGGACCTGCACTCGCGGCCGACACCACGCCACCCACTCCACCCACCGCCCTCACGGCCGCGGCGATGGGCCCGACCGGAGCCAACATGTCATGGAGCGCTTCAACCGACAACGTCGGAGTGGCCGCCTATATCGTGCTCCGCAACGGCATCCAGGTCGCAACGCCCGCAACAACGAGTTATGCGGATGCGGGCTTGTCCCCCGGAACGACCTACAGCTACACCGTCGCGGCACGCGACGCGGCCGGCAACGTCTCACCCAATTCGACGAGCGTGAGCGTCACGACCGCGAGCGCGGCTGACACAACGCCACCGTCTACGCCCGCCGGCCTCACGGGCGCGGGCGTCGGCTCGACCGGAGCCAACCTCTCGTGGAATGCTTCAACCGACAACGTCGGGGTCACCGGATATATCGTGCGCCGGAATGGCGTGCAGGTCGCGACGCCCGCAACAACGAGTTATGCGGATGCGGGTTTGTCCGCTGCAACGACCTACAGCTACACCGTGGCGGCTCGCGACGCAGCCGGCAACGTCTCACCCAATTCGGCGAGCGTGAGCGTCACGACCGCGAGCGCGGCCGACACGACGCCACCGTCTACGCCCGCCGGTCTCACGGGCGCGGCCGTCGGTTCGACCGGAGCCAACCTCTCGTGGAATGCTTCAACCGACAACGTCGGGGTGACCGGGTATATCGTCCGCCGGAATGGTGCGCAGGTTGCGACGCCCGCCGCAACGAGTTATGCCGATACGGGTTTGTCCGCCGGAACGACCTACAGCTACACCGTGGCGGCACGCGACGCAGCCGGCAACGTCTCGCCCAATTCGACAAGCGCGAGCGTCACGACGGCTGACACGACGCCACCGTCCACGCCCGCCGGCCTCACGGGCGCGGCGGCGGGCTCGACCGGAGCCAACCTCTCGTGGAATGCTTCAACCGACAACGTCAGGGTGACCGGCTATATCGTCCGCCGCAATGGCGCGCAGATAGCGACGCCCACCACAACGAGTTATGCCGATACGGGTTTGTCCGCTGCAACGACCTACAGCTACACCGTGGCGGCTCGCGACGCGGCCGGCAACGTCTCGCCCAATTCTACAAGTGTGAGCGTTACGACTCTACCTACGCCACCTTCCAACAGCGTCACCCTGGGGTGGGATCCCGTGACATTCCCGAATCTTAGCGGGTACCGCGTTTATTACGGCACCGCCCCGCGAACGTATCTCCAGTCCCCCGGCCAAGGGATCAGCGCGGGTAATGTTACGACCTATACCGTTACCGGACTCGCCGGCGGAAGCCGCTACTACTTCGCAGTGACGGACTTTGATACCTTGGGCAACGAAAGTCCTTTTTCAAACGAAGCTCTCACGGACATTCCCTGATCCGGATTGCGTGACGACATCACGGCTCAGGTCGGAGGCACGTTTTCCCAGGTGTGCAGCTCTTCGCGCGTGTTGATGTTGGAAAAGGCCTCCGCCTCGTCGTCGAAGCCGACCTCGACGACGTTGAGCGTCGCATACCATGCGTCGATTTTGCGGCCGCCGTTTTTCAGGAAATCGGCGAGGTGATCGAGCACGCCGCGCCGCATGAGCGAAAACACCGGGTGCGGCTGGTCGCCCGTTTTCGCCACGGCAAGCTCGGCGCCGGATTCGTCGAGCCGCTGGTACAGCCGCTCGACGAGATCCGGTGGCAGGAAAGGCGAATCGCAGGGGACTGAAGCGAGAAAGGGACGCTTCGAAACCGACAGTCCCGCGTGAAGCCCCGCTAGCGGCCCTGCGAACCCTCCGATCGCGTCGCTCACCACGCGCACGCCGAAAGTCTTGTACTCCTCGTGGTTCTGGTTGGCGTTGATGATGATGCCGCCGACCTGCGGCGCGAAGCGTTCGTGCACATGATCGACCAGGCGCTTGCCGCGGAACGCCTGCAGCCCCTTGTCCACCCCGCCCATGCGGCTGCCTTTGCCGCCCGCGAGGATCAATCCGGTGACCGAGGACAGCACGGCGTGCCCGCCGCTACGCCACCAACGTAGGCGCCACGGTCTTCCTGAAGCGGTGCCTGCCGGTGAAGAGCAGGTAGTGCTTGCCGCCTGCCGCGCGGCCGATCATGGTGATGCCGACCTTGCTGGCGATTTCGTGGCCCATCTTGGTGAGGCCCGAGCGGGAAACGAGAAACGGGAAGCGCATCTGCGCGGCCTTGATCACCATCTCGGAGGTGAGGCGCCCGGTGGTGTAGAAGATCTTGTCAGAGCCGTCGACGCCGTCGAGCCACATCTGTCCGGCGATCGCATCCACGGCGTTGTGCCTGCCGACGTCCTCGACGAAGTAGAGGATATCGACGCCTCCGGCGGTGTTGCTCGCCAGCGAGCAACCGTGAACGGCGCCCGCTTCCTTGTAGACGGCCTCGTGGCGGCGTATCGCGTCGAGCAGGGCGTGCAGTGCATCTTCGGTGAGGGTCACGTCCTCGCGCAGCTTGATCGAATCGATTTCTTCCATCAGGTCGCCGAATACCGTGCCCTGGCCGCAGCCGGTGGTGACGGTGCGTTTCTCCATTTTTTTCTCGAGCCCTTCGATGGGCGTGCGCGTCGTGATCGCAACCGACGCTGTTTCCCAGTCCACCTGTACCGCGGCGATTTCGTCGATGGATTTCACCAGGCGTTGGTTGCGCAGGTAGCCGATGGCAAGCGCCTCGGGTGCCTGTCCGAGGGTCATCAGCGTGACGATCTCGCGCTTGTCGATGTAGAGCGTGAGCGGATGCTCGCCCGCGATCGGCGTCGGCACCGCCTCGCCGCGCTCGTTGATCGCCTCGACTTCGAAGGTGAGGGGTTTCGAGGCGTGGGTGAGCTTTAGACGGTGCGGCGTATTCATCCGCCTATGTAGGACATCTCGATCTTGCGCAATTTGGCGGTCTCCGCGGTGCGGATCTCGGAATAGCGGTCGGTGCGCGCCTGCCAGATGCGCGCGATCGCGTCCGAGATCTCCTCGTCGGAAGAGCCGCCGCGCAGCATGGCGCGCAGGTCGTAGCCCGCCGCGGCGAAAAGACACGTGTACAGCATGCCCTCGGTGGAAAGGCGCGCGCGTGTGCAGGTGCGACAGAAAGCCTGCGTCACCGAGGAGATCACGCCGATCTCCCCCGACCCGTCCCGGTAGCGCCAGCGCTCCGCCACTTCACCCGGGTAATTGGGCTCGATCTGTTCGAGGGGCATCTTCGCGCCGACCATGCGGACGATCTCGGCCGAGGGCAGCACCTCGTCCATGCGCCAGCCGTTGGTCGCGCCGACGTCCATGTACTCGATGAAGCGCACGATGTGGCCGCTGCCTTTGAAGTAGCGCGCCATCGGGACGACGGAATCCTCGTTCGCGCCGCGCTTCACCACCATGTTGATCTTGATCGGCGCAAGACCCGCGGCGGCCGCCGCATCGATGCCGTTCAGCACTTCGGAGACCGGGAAGTCGGCGTCATTCATCCTGCGGAACACCGCTTCGTCCAGGGAGTCGAGGCTCACGGTGACGCGCTGCAGCCCCGCCGCCTTCAGCGCTCGAGCTTTTTTCGCGAGGACCGAGCCGTTGGTGGTGAGCGTGAGGTCCAGGCCCGGGATATCGGCGAGCATCTCGATCAGGCGCTCGAGGTTCCTGCGCAAGAGCGGCTCGCCGCCCGTGAGGCGGACTTTCTCCACGCCGTGGCCGCGAAAGGCGCGCGCCAGCCGCGCGATCTCCTCGAAGCTCAGCAATTCGCTCTTCGCGAGAAACGCGTAGTCGGGGCCGAACACGTCGCGCGGCATGCAGTAGATGCAGCGGAAGTTGCAGCGGTCGGTGACCGAGATGCGCAGGTCGTGCAGCCTGCGGCCGAGCGTGTCCTCGCCTGAGCGCGCGGGAGAACCCAATTCCCCTCCCCAAGGAAGGGGTTTTGCCCTGCGGGCGTCTGCGATTGGAATGACCCGGTCCGTCATTGGCGTAGCCGCCTCATGAAATGCAGTCCATAATTTGGCTGGACTGATGAGTATAGCCGGAAAAATGTCTCAGACCAGCCTCGCCGTAGCGGTGGTGATGGAACGCACGCCGCTGGAAAACAACCGCTGGGAGTCCGAGAAGTGGGAGGCGATCGGCGTCGTGCCCGACTCGAGCGGGCCCGGCGCGCAGCCGCGTGCGCTGGTCGACGACGAATCGCGGGCGCAATGGCTGCATCCCGGCTTCAAGCTGGAGCTCTTCCGCGACGAGGCGGAAGGTTATTACCTCAATCTCAGCTCGAAGAACCCGTTTGTGTTCGTCAACTGGCTCGAAGAGGAAGGCGCGGGCGTGCCGAAAGCGGTCACAGTGAGCTACAACGAGGCGGCGCGCCTGATGGACGCCGGCGCGCGCGTCGACGGCGTGCCGATGCCGCCGCAATGGATCGGGTGGCTCGCGGAGTACGTCGAGCGAAATTACAAGCCGGAGCCGAAGAAGCGCTCCCGGCCGCCGTCGTTCAAGGGCGCGAAGCGCGATGATCGCTGACGACGACGAGAATTTCGTCTCGCGCTGGTCGCGGCGCAAGAACGAAGCACGCAAGACTGCTGAGAAGCCGGGCGAGACGATGCCGCCGTCGCCGCCCGCGCCCGCGGCTCCGGTGGTTTCGAACGAGGGCGCCGCCGCGCCGCCGGACGCGAGCGCGCCGCGCGAGTTGCCGCCGCTCGAATCGCTCAAAGGCCTGGCTTCCGAATACACTGAATTCCTGAGGCCCGGCGTGGACGAGAACCTGAGGCGCTCGGCGCTGAAGAAACTTTTCAGCGATCCGCACTTCGAGAACTTCGAACGGTTCGAGGCGTACTGCGAAGACTTCACCAAAGGCGAACCGATTCCTCTGGCGATGCTGAAGACCCTCCAGCACGCGAAGGGCCTCCTTTTCGACGACGAGGAGAAGAAGGACGCGCAGGGCGCGGTGGAGACGCCCGCCGCCGAACCTCCGCCCGAGGCGCTCGAAAAACCCGAGGGGCGACGCGAGACACAGGCGAACGCGCCGCCCGCCGCACCCGCCGGACAGACAGACCAGAAAGACAAGGCCTGAAATGTCGCTCGACGACCGCACTTTGAAGATCTGCAACTGCAACAAGACCATGGCGCTCGACGCCAAGGCGCTGGCGGCCGCGCTCGGGCTCAAGCAGCCGGTCCAGATGCACACCGAGCTGTGCCGCAAGGAAGTCGGCAGCTTCCAGGAGTCGCTGAAGGACGAGGCTTGCGTCGTCGCCTGCACGCAGGAGGCGTCGCTGTTCTCGGATCTGGCGCGCGAAGCGGGCGCGGCGACGCAGCTGAAGTTCATCAACATCCGCGAACACGCGGGCTGGTCGAAGGAGGGTGCCCGGGCGACGCCCAAGATCGCCGCGCTGCTGGCGCTCGCCGAACTGCCCGAGCCCGAAGCCGTTCCGGTGGTGAACTACCAGTCGGGCGGGCAACTCCTCATCATCGGGCCGGCGGAGGCCGCGATTGCCTGGGCGGACAAGCTCGGCGAGCAGCTCGAGGTCAATGTCCTGGTCGCTCCGGGCAAGGGGGGCGAGCTGCCCGCGGATCGATGCTACCCGGTGTGGTCGGGCAAGGTGACGTCCGTGAAGGGCCATCTGGGCGAATTCGAGGTCGCCTGGGAGCAGGACAACCCGATCGACCTGGAAGTCTGCACGCGCTGCAATGCCTGCATCCACGCGTGCCCGGAGCAGGCGATCGATTTTTCCTACCAGATCGACATGGACAAGTGCAAGGCGCACCGCGAGTGCGTGAAGGCCTGCGGCGCGATCCGCGCGATCGACTTCGAGCGCGCCGAGCGCGGGCGAAGCGAGCGCTTCGACATGGTGCTCGATTTATCGGCGCAGCCGCTGATACGCACCGCGCAGCCGCCGCAGGGCTACCTCGCGCCGGGCGCCGATCCGCTCGAGCAGGCGCTCGCGGCCGGGCAGCTCGGCCAGATGGTGGGCGAATTCGAAAAGCCGCGCTTCTTCGCCTACAACGAAAAGATCTGCGTGCACAGCCGATCCTCGAAGGTCGGCTGCAACCAGTGCCTCGACGTGTGCTCGACCGGCGCGATCGCGCCGGACGGCGACCACGTGAAGGTCGATCCGCACCTGTGCATGGGGTGCGGCGGTTGCGCGACGGTGTGTCCCTCGGGCGCGATGACTTACGTCTATCCTCGCGTGCCGGATCTCGGGGCGCGGCTGAAGCGGGTGCTTTCCGTGTACGCGCAGGCGGGTGGCAAGGACGCCTGCCTGCTCCTGCACAACGCCGGCGAAAGCCGCGCGCTTATCGCGAAGCTCGCCCGCCGCGGACGCGGGCTGCCCGCGCGCGTGATTCCGATCGAGATCCACCATCCCGCCTCGATCGGGATGGATGTGCTGCTCGCGTCGCTCGCCTATGGCGCGGGCCAGGTCGTGGTGCTCGCGGCGCCGAAGGAAGCGGCTGAATACGGCGACGCCGTGAAAAGGCAGATGGGTTTCGCCGAGACCATCGCGAACGAGCTCGGCTACGGCGGGGCGCATTTCCGGTTTCTCGCGACCGACGAGCACGCGGTGCTCGAGAAGGAGATCTGGGCGCTCGCTCCCGCGGCAACGGCCGCCAAGCCCGCGACCTACAACCTTTCGCCCGAAAAGCGCACCACGCTCGAATTCGCGGTCGACCACCTCGCGAAGCAGGCGCCCAAGCCGCAGGAGGAAATCAGGCTCGGCGCCGGTGCCCCTTACGGGCAGGTGCTCGTCAACAAGCAGACCTGCACGCTGTGCATGGCTTGCGTAGGCGCCTGCCCGGAATCGGCGCTCGTCGACGGGCGCGACCAGCCGATGCTCAAATTCATCGAGCGCAACTGCGTGCAGTGCGGATTGTGCGAGAAGACCTGCCCCGAGAACGCGATCACGCTCGCCCCGCGCCTGCTGCTTACGCCGCAGGCGAAGCAGGAAGTCATGCTCAACGAGGCGGAACCGTTCAACTGCGTGCGCTGCGGCAAGCCTTTCGGCACGCGCCAGATGGTGGACAACATGCTCGGCAAGCTCACCGGGCACTCGATGTTCGCAGGCGCCGGGGCGACCGGGTCGAAACTGCGGCGCCTGCAGATGTGTGGCGACTGCCGCGTAGTGGACATGATGGAAAACAAGGACGAGATCAACATCTCAGACGTCAAGCCGTGAGCGCGACGGTGACGCCGCTGAAGTTCCAGGCGCCCGAAGTACCCGAGGACAAGGCGCGCGCCGGTTACTACGCGCTGCTTGCGCGGCTTTTCTATTCCGGCCCGGATGCCGCGCTGCTTGCAACCATCGGCGAGACCGGCGAGATCGCAAGCGGGGCGGAACAGTCCGCTCTCGCGGACGCCTGGAACAAGCTCGCCGCCGCGGCGCGCGTGATGGAGGCCGAAGCGGCTCGCCTCGAGTACGACCAGCTGTTCATCGGCACCGGCAAAGCCGAGGTGACGCCCTACGCGAGCTACTACCTCGCCGAGACGGGCCGGGAGAAGATCCTCGCGCGGCTGCGGGGCGAGCTGGTCGGGTTGGGCCTGGCACGATCAGAAGGGGCGCACGAGCCCGAGGACCACATGGCGGGGCTGTTCGATGTTATGCGGCACCTGATTTCATTGGGCTCTGAGGATGCTGCACTGCAAAAGCAACAGGGGTTTTTCGACCGATACATCGCCCGTTCTTTCCCCGGTTTTTGCGATGCAATATCGAAAAGTGAAAAGGCCAATTTCTACAAGCACGTCGCCCACTTCGCCTTGGCCTTTTTTCTGGTTGAATCCGAAGCCCTGAAGGTGTTTTAATGTTTCCCGTGCAATAAGCGGCATATTTCAGGTGTTGACGGTAGGAAGGAGACTCCATATGAAGAACCTCACAAGG
Organism: Burkholderiales bacterium; assembly: GCA_035489775.1. Lineage (GTDB taxonomy): Bacteria > Pseudomonadota > Gammaproteobacteria > Burkholderiales > SG8-39 > VBDM01. The sequence continues at coordinate 2,539 of DATHJM010000249.1, read as the reverse complement.
TCAAAACTCAGCCGCAGGAACTTCCTCATCGCAGCGGGCGTCGGCGGCGCCGCAACCGCAGCCGCGATAGCCGGCCGGGCGCTCACCCCAGACGAGCCCAAGGCAGCGGCAAGCAACGACAAGCGTCGCGGCAAGGGATATCAGGACACCGCGCACGTCCGCAGCTACTACAACACCGCAAAAGTCTGACCCGAGGAGGCGTGACCATGATGCTGACCAGGAAATCCGCTGGAGCCCCCGCTCATCTTTCTTCCAGCCGACTGTCGCGCAGCCTCTCCGGGATGCTGGCGAAGACGCTCGACCGCCGCACGTTCCTGAAGCGCTCCGGCGTGGCCGCCGGAGCGGGCGCATTCGCGAGCCAGTTGCCGTTCAACATGATCGGCAAGGCCGACGCGGCCGACGAATCGGCGGGCAAGATCGAGGTCAAGCGCTCGGTGTGCACGCACTGCTCGGTGGGCTGCGCCATCGACGCCGTGGTGCAGAACGGCGTATGGGTGCGGCAGGAGCCGGTGTTCGATTCTCCGCTCAACCTCGGCGCGCACTGCGCCAAGGGCGCTTCGGTGCGCGAGCACGGCATGACCGAGCACTCGCACCGCCTGAAATACCCGATGAAGCTGGTGAACGGGAAATATCAGCGCATTTCCTGGGAAACGGCGATCAACGAAATCGGGGACAGGATGCTCGCGATCCGCAAGGAATCCGGGCCGGATGCCGCCTACATCGTCGGCTCTTCGAAGCACAACAACGAGCAGTCTATGCTGCTGCGCAAATGGGTCTCGCTGTGGGGCAGCAACAACTGCGACCACCAGGCGCGCATCTGCCACTCGACCACGGTCTCCGGCACGGCCCAGACCTGGGGCTACGGGGCGATGACCAACTCCTACAACGACGAGCAGTTTTCGAAGAGCCTGCTCTTTCTCGGCTCAAACGCCGCCGAGGCGCACCCGGTTTCGATGCTGCACACGCTGCATGCCAAGGAGAACGGCTGCAAGGTGATCGTCGCCGACCCGCGCTTCACGCGCACCGCCGCGAAGGCCGATACCTACGTGCGCATCCGTTCGGGTAGCGATATTGCGTTCATCTTCGGGATCCTTCACCACGTCTTTAAAAACGGCTGGGAAGACAAGGCGTACATCAAGGCCCGCGTCTACGGGATGGACCAGGTCAAAGAAGACGTGATGAAGAAGTGGACACCGGACAAGGTGACTGACGTCACGGGGGTTTCGGAGGCGGAAGTCTTCAACGTTGCCAAGACGCTGGCCGAGAACCGGCCGGGGTTCATCATCTGGGCGATGGGTCAGACGCAACATACCACCGGGAACGCCGTCGTGCGCGCGAGCAACATTCTGATGCTCGCGCTCGGTAACGTCGGACGCTCGGGCGGCGGCTGCAACATTTACCGCGGTCATGACAACGTACAGGGAGCAACCGACGTCGGTCCCAACCCCGACACGCTGCCTGGGTATTACCCGGTGGGAGTGCCCGGCTCTTGGACGCATTGGGCCCGGGTGTGGAACGTGGATCTGAAATGGCTCCAAGACCGCTTCGCGCCGGGCATGATGGCCAAGCCAGGCATAACCGTTTCGCGCTGGATCGACGGCGTGATGGAGAAGAACGAGAACATCGACCAGGATTCGAACATCCGCGCGATGTTCTTCTGGGGCCACGCGCCGAACTCGCAGACCCGCGGCCTCGAAATGGTCAAGGCGATGAAGATGCTCGATCTGCTGGTCGTCGTCGACCCGTATCCGTCGGCGACGGCGGCGATGGCGGCGATGCCGGTCGAAGGCGTGCAGGAGAAGGCCGGGCGCGGCGTGTATCTGCTGCCCGCAGCGACGCAATTCGAAACCGAGGGCTCAGTGACGGCGTCGAACCGCTCGCTCCAGTGGCGCGAGAAGGTGATCGATCCCTTGTTCGAGTCGCGCTCTGACCAGGCGATCATGCTGGCCCTCGCCAGGAAGCTCGGCTTCGAGGACCAGTTCCTCGGCAAGAAAGACGGCAAGCAGAACCTGCGTGTCGTCAAGGCGAAGGGGGGCTACGACGAGCCGTCTATGGAGGACACGCTCAGGAGCGAGATCAACCGCGGTGCGTGGACCATCGGCTACACCGGCCAGTCTCCCGAGCGCCTGCAAGCGCACATGCGAAACATGCAGGTCTTCGACGTGAAGACGCTGCGCGCCAAGGGGGGCAAGGACGCGAAGACGGGCTACGATCTCACCGGCGACTACTTCGGGCTGCCGTGGCCCTGCTACGGCAACGCGGCCTTGAAGCATCCGGGCACGCCCAACCTCTACGACACCTCCAAGCACATGATGGACGGCGGCGGCAATTTCCGCGCGATCTTCGGCATGGAGAAGGATGGGGTCAACCTGCTCGCCGAGGACGGTTCGCACCCCAAGGGCGCGGACATCACCACCGGTCATCCGCAGTTTGACCACGTGCTCCTGAAGAAGCTCGGATGGTGGGATGAGCTCACCGACGAGGAGAAGAAGGAGGCCGAGGGCAAGAGTTGGGCGACCGACCTCTCCGGCGGCATCAT
>DATHJM010000248.1:0-5120 GCA_035489775.1 Burkholderiales bacterium | reverse complement strand
CTCCCTCCGGCAATTCGAGTTACTGCTCTTCCTCCACCGGCTGCTTGTGCTTCGACACTAGCTGCGCCTGCGTATGCGCCGGCACCGGCGCGTAATGCGAAAAATCGATGGAATACGATCCCTGCCCTCCGGTCACAGACTTCAACCGCGTCTGGTAGTCGGAGAGCTCCGACAGCGGCGCCAAGCCCTTGATGGTGGTGAGCTCGCCGCCGGCGTTGTCGGTGCCGGTGACGTGCCCGCGCTTGCCGGACAGGTCCGAGGTCAGGTCCCCCATGAATTTGTCGGGCGCGGCGATTTCGATGTTGACGATGGGCTCGAGGAGGATCGGTCCCGCCTTGGCGAAGGCGTCGATGATGGCCTTGCGCCCCGCCGAGACGAACGCGACTTCCTTGGAGTCCACCGCGTGGTGCTTGCCGTCGTATACAGTCACGCGGAGGTCGTGCACCGGGTAGCCCGCGATCACGCCCGCGTCGAGCGCCATGCGCACGCCCTTCTCCACCGCCGGGATGAAGACGTTGGGGATCACGCCGCCTTTCACCTTGTCGACGAATTCGTAGCCTTTGCCGCGGGGAAGCGGCTCGACGCGGAGGAACACTTCGCCGAACTGCCCCGCGCCGCCCGTCTGCTTCTTGTGGCGGGAATGGCCTTCGGCAAGGCGCGTGATGGTCTCGCGGTACGGGATCTTGGGCGGCTTGGTGGAGAGCTCCATCTTGTACTGCTGCAGCATCTTGTCGAGCTTCACGCGCATGTGCAGGTCGCCCAGTCCACGAATGACGGTCTCGTTGGTGGTAGCGTGCCGCTCGAGCTTGAAGCAGGGGTCTTCCATCTCGAGCTTGTGCAGCACTTCGAACAGGCGCTGCTCATCGCCCTTCTTCTTGGTTTCGACCGCGATGCCGTGCATAGGCACGGGGAATTCGAGCGGACGCAGATGAATGTGGTCCTCGTCGTGCGAATCGTGCAGCACGCGGTCGAACTCGATCTCATCGATCTTGGTCACCGCTCCGATGTCCCCCGGCACGAGAGCGTCGGTCTCGACGTAGTCCTTGCCCTGTATCGTAAACAGGTGCCCGACCTTGACCGGACGCCGGCCGTCGCCGACGAACAGCGGCGTGTTCGGCGTGACCGTGCCCTGGTGCACGCGGAAGATCCCCACCTTGCCGATAAAGGGGTCGATCACCACCTTGAACACGTGCGCGAGCACGTGCGCCTTGGGGCCGGGCACGGCGTAAAACTCCTGCGCCTCCGCCCCTTCGCCCTTCAGAAACGGCGGCGCGTTGCCCTCGGTCGCGTTCGGCGCGAGATTGACGAAGATGTCGAGCAGCGCCTCGACGCCCGCGCCGTTCCTGGCGGAAGTAAAGCACACCGGGATGAGGTGCCCCTCGCGCAGCGCCTTCTCGAAGGGCGCGTGCAGCTGCTCGGGGCTCACTTCGCCCTGCTCGAGGTACTTTTCCATCAGAGCCTCGTCGACCTCCACGACCTGGTCGACGAGCGCCGAGTGCGCTTCCTTGACCGAGGAAAAATCCGCTTCACCGTCGGGATTGAAGAAGCAATCCACCACGTCCTTCCCGCCTTTCGAGGGCAGGTTGATCGGCAGGCATTCCTTTCCGACCGCCTGCTGGATCCTGGCGAGGATCGCCGGAAGGTCGGCGTTCTCGGCGTCGATGCGGTTGATCACGATCATGCGGCACAGGTTCCGCTTCGCCGCCCACTTGAGCATGCGGTCGGTGGCGAGCTGAATTCCGGTCTCGGCGTTCACCACGACCATCGCCGTCTCCACCGCGGCCAAGGCCCCTATGGCTTGCCCCATAAAGTCCGGCGACCCGGGCGTATCGATCAGGTGGACGTGGACGTTCTTCCACGCAAAGTTGACGAGCGCCGAGTTGAGCGAGTGCCTGTACTCCTTTTCCAGCGGGTCGAAATCGCAGACCGTGTTGCCCTTTTCGACACTGCCGGCCGAGGCGATCGCCCCCGCCCTGGCGAGCAGCGCCTCCGCGAGCGTGGTCTTGCCCGCGCCGGTATGGCCGACGAGCGCGATGGTGCGGATGGCTTCGGTCGAATACTTGGGCATGCGGACTTTCCTCCTCCCGGGTGGAGCCGAACGGCTGCGCCCCCTTACTCTACCCGCGCTGCAAAGAGGTCGTCAAAGCGGGCTCCGTCAAAACCGCCCGCCGAAGCCGAACATGCCAATGGTGAAGCGCGCCAGCGCGTAGCCGATCCAGTTGGGAATGCGCCGCCAGAGGGGCTGCCTGAACCACCTCGTCTTCGCCACCACGCGGGCCCCGTGCTCCATGTCGGCGCGCAGCCTGGTGCGCAGTTCTGCGGCGAAGGGGCGGTCCTCGACCACCACGTTCGCCTCGCGCGCGAGCATCAGGCTGAACGGATCGATGTTGGATGAGCCCACCGTCGCCCAGTGGCCGTCGATGACAGCGACCTTGGCGTGCATGAAGCTCCGGTGGTACTCGTAGATCTCGACCCCCGCCTCGAGCAGCGTGCCGTAGAGGGCGCGCGAAGCGTAGTGCAGCAGCACGTACTCGACGCGCCCCTGGAGCAGCAGCACCACGCTCACGCGCCGCGCGGCGGCGCGAACCAGCGCGCGGCGAAAACGCCTCCCGGGGAAAAAATAGGCGCTCGCGATGATGACCTCCTCCCGCGCGGACCCGATCGCAGCGAGATAGGCTTCCTCGATGTCGCGGCGGTGGCGCAGGTTATCCCGCACGACCAGCGCCGCCCGCTGGCTTCCCGCGCGTCCCACGTGCAGCGGGACCGGGTGGCTGACGCGCCAGCCTTGCTCGAGCCTCGCCATCGCGATGCGGTTCCACAGACGCACGGCGGCTTCCCGGACCGGCGCGACCAGCGGCCCCTCGACCTTCACCGCATAGTCGTAGCGCGGCGGTTTCTGCCGCGGCGTCTCCATGTCGTCAATGATGTTGATGCCGCCGACGAAGGCGACGCGCCCGTCCGCCACCGCCATCTTGCGGTGCAAGCGCCGCAGCCGGTCGCGCCGGAACCGGAAGCGCCAGATCTCCGGGCGGTACACCAGGAGGCGCGCGCCGGCCTCGCGCAACGCGCGCGAGAACTCCGCCGGCATGTCCCTCGAGCCGAAGCCGTCGACGAGCAGGTGCACCGCGACGCCGCGCGAAGCGGCTTCGCAAAGCGCGCGCGTGATGCGCCGCCCGGTGGCGTCGCCGGCGTAGATATAGGCCTCGAGGAAGATCTCGCCCTGCGCCGCGCGGATCGCGGCTTCGAGCGCGGGAAAATATTCCACGCCCGAACGCAGCAGCGTCAGGCGGTTTCCGGGCAGGAACTCGACCGCCACGCGGGCGAGCTCACTCGAGCTGCAGGTGAGCCGAAAGCGCCGCGTGGTCCGAAAGCCGCGACCACGAAGGACCGCGATGGATCTCGGTATGCTTCACACGGAAACCGCGCACGTAGATGCGGTCCAGTCGCAACATCGGAAATGCGCTCGGAAAACTGCGCGCGGGCCTCCCCCAGTGGTCGGTGAGCGCCTCGCGCAGCCCGAGCGCTTCGGCGAGGCGCCTGCCGGCGAGGTTGCGCCAGTCGTTGAAGTCGCCCGCGACCAGGAGCGGCGCGCGCCACGGCACCAGGCGCTCGAGCCGCTCGATCAGCGCGCCGACCTGGTGGCGCCGGCCGCGCTCGTGCAGCGCAAGGTGCAGGCAGACGCAGTGCAGCGGCTCGCCGAGTTCCGGAACCCCGATCTCGCAATGCAGGAGCCCGCGCCGCTCGCGGCTGTGGGTCGAGACGTCCTGGTTCTCGGAACGCAGGATAGGATAGCGGCTGAGGATGGCGTTGCCGTGATGGCCGTGGTCGTAGACGGCGTTGCGGCCGTAGGCGACGTCGCTCCACACCTCGTGGGCGAGGAATTCGTATTGAGGCTCGTCGGGCCAGTCATCGAAGCGCGCGGCGTGGCGGCGGTGCTGACCCTGCACCTCCTGCAGGAAAATGATGTCCGCGTCGAGCAGGCGCAGGTGGTCGCGCAGCTCGTGGATCATCATGCGGCGGTTGAACTGCGAGAAGCCCTTGTGGATGTTGTAGGTGGCGATGTGCAGATTCACGCCGGGCCTTTTGCGCTTTGAGGTGGAAGCACGCCGGCCGGGTTCAGCATGCCGTCAGTATACGGCAGTTGGAAAAAACCTCTTTTTAGTCTATCCTTGCGCGGCTTCCGGGGTCGCAGCCCCGGAAATTTGTCACATTCTCGAGGAGTACGGCACGAGCGAAACCAGGTACGTTGGTCGGGGCCAGGCAACTAGGGGGAGGGCGTTTCGGGCGAAAGTCCGATACGACCCGGCAGATCGAAGCCAGGCGAGTTCGAAGTCGAAATAAAAAGCAGTGGAACTATTTTTCCCACCCACGAAAGGACGCTCACCATGAAAAAGCTTCTCATAGCATCCGCAGTTTCCGCCGCGTTCGCGGCTCCCTCGTTAGCGCTGGCCCAGGCGGCCAGGGTCCCCACGCTGGGGCAAATCTTCGATGCCTCGGGCATCAGCGTCAACGGGTACATCGATGCGGGGTACACGCGCGCGGACAGGAACCTCGAAGGCGGGGTGGTCGGCGGTGTTTCCACCCGCGTGTTCGACTCGCAGAACAATTCGTTCGCACTGCATCAGTTCGGGCTCAGCGTTGCCAAGCTGCCGAAACAGGGGTTTGGGGGCCTGGTCAATGTCACCGTCGGCAGCGACGCCCAGGTGATCCATTCCTTCCCCGAGGGGGCGGGTGCAGGCTCGTCCATGTTCGACGTCACCCAGGCCTACGGGCAGTACGCGGACGGCGCGTTGACCTTGATCGCAGGCAAGTTCGCCACGCTGCACGGAACCGAGGTGATCTGGAGTCCGAGCAACAACAACATCTCGCGCTCGATCCTGTTCGGTGCGGTGCCATTCACCCACACCGGGGTGCGCGGGACCTGGGCACTGAACGACCGGGTCAGCCTCATTGCAGGGGTCAACAACGGTTGGGACCAGCTGACCGACCTGAACCGCAGCAAGACCATCGAGCTCGGCGCGACCTTGAACCCCATCAAGCCGCTGAACATCAGCGTATCGGCCTACTCGGGCAAGGAGCCGGCCGGAGGGGGCAACGGCACCAGGACCAGCATCAACGCG
>DATHJM010000247.1:0-2366 GCA_035489775.1 Burkholderiales bacterium | reverse complement strand
TATATTCCATCGCTCCGGGCGCGGTGACGGCTCGGGCGGTATTAAAAATCTATTTCTTTCGTCAGGAGACTCTTGTGCCAACCGGAACAGTGAAGTGGTTCAATGCATCGAAGGGTTTTGGTTTCATTCAGGCGGACGATGGTTCGAAGGACGTGTTCGTGCATGTCTCGGCCGTGGAGAAAGCCGGGCTGCCCACCTTGAACGAAGGCCAGAAGGTCGGATACGAGCTCGTCACGGGCAAGAACGGCAAGACCTCGGCAGAGAATCTGAAGGCGCTGTAGTCGCCCGTGATCGCACCAGGGAGGCTTTTTGCAGATGAACATCATTTGGCGTTTCTACAGCGACCCTACTCACGCATGGAGGTGGCAGCAGATCTCGGCTGACCGGACGGTCGTCTCCGAATCGCACCGGGCCTACAAGAATTACGAGGGGTGCCTGGCCGATGCCAGAGAAAAGGGCTACGTTTTTCAGGCGCCCCAGCCCAAGTCGAACAAGGGACGCCTGCGCTAGAGAGAAGCCGGCCGGCGGAAGCGGCCGACGGCCCGGATGAAATACAAGGACTACTACCGCGTGATGGGCGTCGAGCGCAAGGCGAGCGCCGATGAGATCAAGAGCGCGTACCGGAAGCTCGCCCGGAAGTATCACCCGGACGTTTCCAAGGAACCGGGCGCCGAGGAAAAGTTCAAGGAGCTCGGCGAAGCCTATGAGACTCTGAAGGATCCGGAGAAGCGCGCCGCCTACGATCAGCTCGGCAGCCACAGCCCCGGGCAGGAGTTCCGGCCGCCTCCGGGCTGGGAACAGCAATTCGGCGACGGGAAGTTCTCATTCGACGATCTCGATCTTGGGGATCTGTTTTCCGGCATGGCAGGCAGGATGCATCGCGCCGGACGGGGCGGCGGCAAGATTCGAATGCCAGGGCAGGACTACGAAGTCACGGCGCACATCACGCTGGAAGACGCCTACCGCGGCACCGAGGTGAACCTCGACCTGGAGGTCCCCGAATACGACGAGAACGGTTTTCCTCACCGCGTGCGGCGCGCTTTCAAGGCGCGCATTCCCAAGGGCGCCACCGACGGCCAGCGCCTGCGCCTGCCCGGCAAGGGGGGCAAGGGCTTGAACGGCGGGCGCGACGGCGACCTGTATCTCAATATTGCATTGCATCCGCATCGGCTGTTTCGCGTAAGCGGCCACGATCTGTTCCTCGATCTGCCCCTCGCGCCATGGGAAGCCGTGCTCGGCACGAACGTGCTGGTGCCCACGCTGGCCGGATCGGTGCGGCTCAAGGTGCCGCCGGGAACGCACGCGGGCCGGCAGCTGCGGCTCGCCGGCCGTGGTCTTCCCAAACCGCATGGCGGAGAAGGCGACCTCTACGCGATCGTCCAGATCGTCGTGCCCACCGTGACGAGCGAGCGCGAGCGCGCGCTGTTCAAGGAGATAGCCGAGGCCTCGACATTCAACCCGCGCGGGCATTTCGAGCAGGAGGCTGCGAAATGAAAATCGAACAGGCGATGTGGCTGGACGAGCAGCATGAGCTCCTGCTCGAAGAACTCTGCGAGCTGTCGGGGCTGTCCGAAACCGAGCTGCGCGAGCTGGTCGACTACGGCGCTCTCGCGCCGACCGACCCGGATGCGCGGCGCTGGACCTTCGGCGCAGACCGGCTGGTGGTCGCGCGGAGCGCGTTCCGCCTGCGCAAGGACTTCGACCTGGACCCGATCGGACTTGCCCTGGTGGTCACGCTTCTCGAGCGCGTTCGCGACCTCGAAGCGGAGTTGCGCGATCTGCGCGCGAGGCTGCCGGGCGGGCGGCGTTGAATGACGCCGCCCTCAGGGCATGAACAGGCTCGCGCAATGTCCCGCCTGCGCCGGCGAGCCGGCGATGCTCCCTCCGCGCGGAACGCACTGGTCGGGCGGAAGCGGCACATTGTGCTCGACCTGGTTTACCAGCAGGTCGAAAGCGCGCTGCGCGTGCGGCTCGATCAGCTCGAGCTGCGGGAAAACGTCCTGGAACGTTTCGATATGGTTGCCGTTCTGGATTTCGTAGAGGCGATACGCGGGCCGGTCGTCGTCCCGGCGGCCGCCGTCCCGCTCATCGTCATCCCGCTTGTGCTTTGACGCGGCCGCGACCTTGCGCGCGTACGCGCGCGCGTGGTGGTCGATCGGCAGCAGCGCATCCATGGTGCCGGCGACGGTGACGAGCGGGCGCCGGATCTTCCCCGTCGTGGCAAAGGCGGCGAACTGCGCGCCGACGTCCGAGAACGAAAGGCGGCTCACGTAGTTGTAGGTTCCGGTGCCGCTTCCGTAGGTATCGTAGGCGGGATCGAGCCGCTTCTGCCACTGGCATTGCGTCACTTCCCAGAACGAGTTCGA